>CAUZJA010000020.1:0-21502 GCA_963579925.1 Dehalococcoidia bacterium
CTCTTTGTACCTATGTATGACTAGGCGTTGTTTAGCGCTTGGTGTACTGAGGCGCCTTTCGGGCACGCTTGAGGCCGTACTTCTTGCTTTCCTTGACCCTGGAGTCCCGGGTTAGAAGACCGGCGGACTTGAGGGTGGGGCGCAGATCTGGGTCCATGATGAGCAACGCACGGGCGATGCCAAGTGCGACAGCGCCGGACCAGCCGTTGATTCCGCCACCCTTTGCGGTTGCGACAATCTGAACGGTGCCTTCCACGCCAGCTGTTTTCAGCGGGCCTTCTGCTTCTGCCATTGAGGAGACAGTTGTGAAGACTTCTTCAACGGGCTTGCCATTGATGGTCATTCCACCGTTGCCCGGGTAAACCCGAACTTTTGCAACGGCGCTCTTGCGTCGACCCAAACCGTAGTAGTACTGCTGATCAGTCAATTAAGCGTCTCCAGACGCGCTAGATGCGTTCATTTGTGCTTCGTGTGGGTGTTCTGCGCCTGCGTAGACCTTCAGACGTCCCAACATCTTTCGACCAAGCTTGGTGCGGGGAAGCATTCCCTTTACAGCCTGGGTGATGATGCGGTCCGGGTGCTGAGCCTGCATGCGCTCGTAAGGAATCACCTTCCGGTTGCCAGGGTACTGGCTGTGCCGGATGTATTCCTTCTGCTCTGCCTTCTTGCCGGTGATCTTGATCTTCTCTGCGTTGATGACTATAACGAAGTCACCTGAGAGGAGATGCGGCACGTAGCTGGGCTTGTCTTTGCCCATGAGCTTCATGGAAATCTGTGTGGCCAGCCGGCCCAGAATCTTGTCGTCTGCGTCGACGACCTGCCAGCCAGCTTCCATGTCAGAAGCGCTGGGATTATATGGTTTTAGTTTGACGACCATGTTCAGCTTTCAGTTTTCGATTTTCAGCTAGGCCGGCAGTGCGCCGGGGCCGGTTTCTGGGTAGTTGATCCGGGTGAGACAAAGGCCACGTGCTGCCATTAGCACGGTGCCTGCGCCTTTCCGGGGGTGCTCAAGGAGCTCTACGAAATCTTGCTCTGTCATTTTGGCTTTGCCAAGCTCAACCAGTGTGCCGACCATGCGGCGAATCTGCTGGTGGAGATATGCGTTGGCCTTGAACCAGATCTTGACTGAATCACCGTCGCGCGTCACGTCGGTATCCAACATTCGGCGAATGGTTGGTGCTTCAGGTAGGACGGATGGTCCGGCGAAGGATGCGAAGTCACGCGCACCTTCCAGCATTTTGGCTGACTGACTCATCACGGCCTCATCGAGGTGGTTGTAAACGGTGGCCGAACTCCGGCGAGTGAGCGGGTGCTCAGTCTTGGAGTTGTTGATGGTGTAGGTGTACTCCCTGGAGACGGCATCGCCACGCGGGTAGAACTCCGCATCAACGTGATGCGAACTGGCCACCGCAACATCGTGCGGTAGGTGTGAGTTCAATGCGTTAGTCACTGTTTGCATGTCCAGGTAGGTTGAAACATCGAATGCAGCTACTTGATCTACGGCGTGGACCCCGGAGTCCGTTCGGCTTGCCATGTAAGGCCTGATCGGCTGTTGAAACAGCTTGTGCAGCGCATTTTCAAGTGCTGACTGCACCGTTCGATCTTCGGCCTGCAATTGGGAACCCCGGAAGTCTGTACCGTCGTATTCAAGTCGCAGTGCGATCCGCATCGGTGTAGCGACGCGGTTTGCTTCGATATCGCTTATTCCACCAGCTCCAGAATCGCCATCTCAGCGCCATCGCCTTTGCGCGGGCCAAGTTTTATCGTTCGTGTGTAACCGCCGGGTCGGTCTCTGTACTTCTCACCGAGCTCTTCAAAGACCTCATCCACCAGCTTCTTGTCCAGCATGAGGTTGTATGCCCTGCGGCGAGCGTGGAGTGATCCATCTTTCGCCAGGGTGATGACCTTCTCAGCAAAACCGCGGACCTCTTTCGCCTTTGGAAGCGTAGTGGTCACTTTGCGGTGGCGAATAAGGTCTGTTGTCAGACCTTTGAACATCGCCATTCTTGAGTTCGATGGACGGTCGAATTTTCGACCGGATATTTTATGCCTCATTATGCCTGCGTCTCATCCGGGGTTGCTTCGGCTATTGTCTCTTCGGCTGGAGTATCGTCAGTGGAGTCTTCGGCGGCGGCACCCTCTTCTCCTTCAGCAGCTTCATCAGATGACTCTTCGCTCTTGAGGAAGCCTTCTTCGCCAAGCTTGTCGTAAAGCTCATCAAGTGATTTCTGACCGAAGTTACGAATCTTCAGAAGATCACGCTTCGGCATCTGCAGGACTTCGCCAATCCTGTTGATTCCGGCGCGCTTGAGGCAATTCAGTGTTCGTGCTGAGAGGCCAAGCTCCTCCACCGGGGTGTTGAACGGGCCAGCGTCCAGCTCATCGTGGTCGATGAACTCTTGTTCCGTGCCACCCTTCTCCAGGTAGGAGAAGAGGTAGAACCGCTCCATTAGGCCTGCTGCGGCCGATCGAACGGCATCCAGAGGAGATACGGTTTGGTCTGTCCAAACTTCCAGCACCAGTCGCTCTAGCTCCGTCATCTGGCCCACACGTGTGGCCTCAATGCGGTAGTTGGCTTTCCTGATTGGGCTATAGATGGCGTCCACGGGAAGCACGCCAATTGGCAGACCTGCATCGTGGGTTGCTGGCGCGTAGCCAACACCCTGCTCAACGTTCAACTCAATGGACAGTTTTGCCTCATTGGAGTCCAGCGTTGCCAGGTGCAGTTCCGGGTTGACAATTTCAAAGTCAGATGACGTCATGATGTCACCGGCTCGGACTTCGCCCTCACCTTCTACTTCAAGACGCAGTCTGCCGGGTCGGTCCGCAAGAGAGCGGAGTCGAACCTGCTTTACGTTCATGAGCAACTCTCCCACTTCCTCTTTTACGTGAGGCAGGGTTGAGTACTCGTGAAGAGCATTGTCAATTCGCACCCATGTGATGGCGGTACCACCAAGGGAGCTGAGGAGGCTTCGGCGCAGGGCGTTCCCAAGCGTCGTGCCAAGGCCGCGCTCCAGCGGCTCGGCCACAAAACGGCCGTAGGACTCAGTTGATTCTGCAACTGAGATAGAGAGCTTTGGAATCACCGGGGCTTCAGGAGGGAGTTCCTCCATGGTTGGTGCCCCGTAAAGGTTTTCCAGGTTATTTTCCAGCATGAGACGGGCTCGCTTATCTCGCTATCTGCGTGAGTAGAACTCCACGATCATTCGTGTGTCTATTGCAGAGTCGATTTCGGTTGGTTCTGGCAATGTAGTTACGGTGCCTGCAACGGTGCCGCCATCTACGGTCAACCACGTTGGGGTTGGCCGCTTGCCGAGGGAGTCTGAGACGATCTTAAAGATTTCGGTCTTGCGAGATTGCTCTCTCCAGGCGACCACATCTCCCTGCTTGATCTGGATGGATGGGATGCTCGCCTTGCGACCGTTCACTGTGATGTGACCGTGGTTGACCAGCTGACGTGCCTGGTTTCGTGAGTCTGCAAAACCCATGCGGTAGACAGCGTTGTCTAGCCTGCGCTCCAGGATCTGAAGCAGACTGTCACCAGTCACACCGCTCATGCGGTTTGCGCGCTCAATGTAATTTTTGAACTGACGTTCCAGAACGCCGTACATCTGGCGAGCTTTCTGTTTTTCAGCCAACTGAGTTCCGTACTCAGTGATTCGGCGGCGCATCATCTGCGTTGCCTGCTGGCCGGGGGGGCCTCGGTGCTTTTCAATTGCGCAACGAGGTGTGTAGCAACGCTCTCCCTTAAGAAAGAGTTTGTTGCCGTTGCGTCGGCATTGCCGACATACGGGTCCGGTGTAACGAGCCATGCTTGCTATCTAATTCCTCTGTGGGTACCCCTGAGCGCTCAAATAATGAGTCGAACAACTCAGGTCCGCCGCACCCCAATTCGTGGGCGTGTGACGAGAACTTGCTATGAATGGAGACCGGCGCTAGGTGCGCTTCTCCTTTGGGGGTCGACAACCGTTGTGCGGAGTCGGGGTGGTGTCTCGAATCACCGTGACGCGAAGACCTGCTCCCTGGAGCGCTCTAACAGCTGCTTCACGACCCGCGCCGGGACCCTTGACGAAGACCTCTACGGTCTTCATTCCTTGATCCATTGCTGATCTTGCTGCCTGTTCACTTGCGCGCTGGGCGGCGTATGCAGTTCCTTTTCGGGAACCCTTGAACCCAACCGTTCCGCCGCTGCCCCATGAGATCACATCGCCGTTAGGGTCTGTGAGGGTAACCACGGTGTTGTTGAATGTCGCGTGAACGTACACCCGTCCCTGTGGAACGAATTTGCGTTCTCGTCTTCTCGTCCTGGCTCTTCTTGCCATCCGTCTCCTCTAGGTCGTCTTGTGCCCCGCAAGCAAGGAATGGGGGGTGCTCTGAGGCGACAGTTCTGCCAGCCGCAGCATCACTGTCTCCAAACACAAAAGACTGACTTTACTTAGTAACTTTCTTCTTGTTTGCGATAGCCCTGCGGCCACCACGCTTTGTGCGGGCATTGGTCTTGGTCCGCTGGCCCCTTACGGGCAGGCCACGGCGATGCCGCATGCCACGGTAGGTACCAATGTCCACCAGTCGGCGAATGTTCATCTGAGTCTCTCGCCGGAGATCACCTTCAATTACGTATTCGCCGCGCTCAACAACAGCACGGATTCTTGCGATCTCATCTTCGTTCAGATCCCGAACCTTGGGGTCGCCTTCGATTCCCGCGGACTCCACAACCTTGGTTGCTCTGCTCTCGCCCACTCCGTAGATGGAGCGAAGAGCGACGTGAAGCCGCTTGTTGTCCGGAACGTTTACGCCGGCGATAAGTGCCATATTCGCGTCCTAACCCTGTCGCTGCTTGTGCTTTTTGACTTCGCAGATAACGCGCAATACGCCACGACGGCGAATGATCTTGCACTTGGCACAGCGAGGTCCTATTGATGTACGAACTTTCATAGTGTTATCCGATGCCCGCTACTTGAACCGATAGGTGATGCGACCTCTTGAGAGGTCGTAAGGAGATAGCTCCACCAAGACTTTGTCGCCCGGCAGAATTCGGATGAAGTTCATTCTAATTTTGCCCGATGCATGGGCCAGGACTTCATGTCCTGTAGGTAGCTCCACCCGGAACGTCACGTTAGGCAGCGCCTCTGTGACGGTCCCTTCCAGTTCAATCGCTTCTTTCTTCGGCAAACCCTCTGTTATTCCTTCCGGTTCTAAGCCAGCCCTTTAACTCAGGCCAACTGGCTCAAAAGCCCAGTGTCGTCAATATTTCTGGACCTGACTCTGTGATAGCGATTGTGTGCTCAAAGTGAGCAGACAACTCGCCGTCTTCAGTGACAACAGTCCATTCATCATCCAGTACCACCGTGTCATATCCACCAATGTTCACCATCGGCTCAATTGCGATGGTCATTCCAGGCTTGAGGACTATGCCCCTTCCTCCCTGACGGAAGTTTGGTACCTGAGGTGGCTCATGGAGTCTGCGACCAATTCCGTGGCCGGTGTACTCACGAACTAACTCAAAACCAAGTGGTAGAACGTAATCCTCAATGGCGGCGCCAATGTCACCTATTCGGTTCCCCGGTTGTGCCGCCTCAATTCCTATTTCCAAAGATCGCCTGGTCACATCGACCAGCGCCTTTGTTATTTCATTCCCTTCCCCGGCTATCAGCGATACCGCTGCGTCACCGTGAAAGCCGTCGACTATAGCACCGACATCCAACTTAACCAGATCCCCATCTTCGATCACCCGTTTGCCAGGAATGCCATGCACAATCTCCTCATTGAGAGAAGTACAAATCACTCCCGGATACGGCGTCATGCCCGGCACCGGCTGATAGTAGAGAAAGGACGGCTGAGCGCCGCAATCTTTCAATACTCCACGCGCGACCCGATCAAGATCACCTGTGGTGATGCCGGGGCAAGTTGCTTCACGCAACGCCTCATGCATCTTTGCAACCACCAATCCGGCCTTGCGCATAGCGTCAAGCTCGCGCGCCGATTTGATAGTTGCGCCTGGAGAACGTGCTGCTTGAAACATCAAAACCCGCGATAAGTCGGTCCCAAGACGGGACAGCTATTGATTATAGACGAACGTACGCGCATCTTGCACTAGTCTCAGGAGGAAATAGCGCTAACCAGCGCTGTGAAGACGTCATCGGGACTGCCCGCACCGTCAATTGGAAGCAGCTTTTGTCTACCACGATAGTAGTCAAGCACAGGAGCTGTTTGCTTATCGAAGACCTGGAGTCGGTTCTTCACCGCTTCTGGCTGGTCATCATCGCGCTGATCCAGGCCGCCGCCGCATTTGTCGCAAACACCTAGGGTAGCCGGAGGAGAGAACGTCAAGTGATATGGAGTCTTACAATCTTTGCAAGTAGCCCTGCCAGCAAGGCGTTCGATAAGGGCATCCCGGTCAACGTCGATGGAGATCGCAAGATCGATTGAGCCGCCGGAGTTGTACAACGCTTCGTCCAATGCAACCGCCTGTGCGACAGTGCGCGGGAAGCCGTCAAGAATGATGCCTTCGCTCGCGTCGTCAGCCTGAAGCCTTGAAACGATCATGCCGATCATTACATCGTCCGGCACAAGGTCACCTGCATCCATGAACGTCTTGGCCTTGAGGCCAAGGTCGGATGATACTGCCACTTCAGCACGCAGCATGTCTCCCGTTGAGACGTGCGGTGCTGAGAGATGCTCTGACAGGCGTGGTGCCTGGGTCCCTTTACCCGCGCCGGGCGGACCCATAAGTACGATCCTCAAACTGTAGCTCCGTTATCCGTGCAGAACCTGGATCAGGCTCTAACGGAGGAATCCTTCGTAGTTTCGTGCCATCAATTGGGATTCCAACTGACGCATTGTGTCCAGAGCTACACCAACCATGATCAACAAGCTTGTGCTGCTGAGAATTGACGTGGTACTGGGCAGATCAGTAACGAGCCCGGTGAACCATGGCACAACAGCTATGAATCCCAGGAAGAGTGCGCCACCCCAGGTGATCCGGAGCATGACGCGCATAAGGTAATCATGAGTAGGGCGGCCCGGTCTGATGCCGGGAATAAATCCACCGTTCTTCTGCAGGTTCTCAGCAAGGTTTTGCTGGTTGAAGACCACAAGCGTGTAACCGAACGTGAATATGAACACCAGGAAGAAGACAAAGATCCAGTAGAACCCGGATGCCGGGTTGAAATTATTGACGAAGAAAGCAGCAGCACGCGGTATGAATGATGTACTCGCGGGATCTACAAAGTAGCTGGCCATAGTAGGCGGAAGTATTAACAGCGAGAACGCAAAGATTAACGGAATCATTCCGGCTGAGTTCACTCGCAACGGGATGTGGGTCGCCCCTGCTTGTTTATACATTCGACCGCCACGGAACACACTTCGCCCATATTGAACCGGGATTCTACGTTGAGCCTCATTGAAGTAGACGATCAAGTAGACGATCGTCAGTCCCAGGATGACCAGCGTCAGCAGTTCAAAGGTCTGATCACGTAACAGCCAACCCTGACCAACTACACTTGGCAGTGTGGATACGATTCCACCAAAGATTATGAGAGAGAGGCCGTTACCAATGCCTTTTTCCGTGATCAACTCGCCCAGCCAGACCAGGAACATCGTTCCCGCGGTGAATGAGACCAAGATCGCCAGAGTGGGCAGGATTGAACTGGAGCCGAAGCCGATTCCTTGAATTACTCCGCCCTGAGCGCCGCCAATCCCACTCTGCAGGAAGGTGAGCTGTCCCCAGCCCTGCAAGAACGCAATAGGCACCGTGAGATAGTGGGTGTACTGGTTGATCTTTTGTCGGCCAAACTCACCCTCTTGTGAGAGCTCCTTGAGCGAAGGGATCACCGTCGTCATGATCTGCATGATGATTGACGATGTGATGTACGGATATACACCCAGTGCGGCAATGCTCATGTTTCTGAGCGCACCACCTGAAAAGAGGTCGAAGAACCCTAGGAGCGCGTTGTTCTCAAACGCGGCTGCCAATGCATCACGGTTGACTCCGGGAACGGGGACATTGGCCGCGAACCGGTAGATAACCAGCATTGAGAGGGTAAACAAAATGCGGAACCGGAGGTCCGGAACCCGCATTGCGTCGAAAACGGCCTGTAATAGTGCTGGCCGTCCTGTTTCACCTGCTGAAGCTTGAGCGCCTTGTACCATTATTCCTCGGTGCCGTTTTCAGTTTCCGCAGCGATGGCTCCAAGAACCGTTACCGTGCCACCTGCGGCCTCGATTTTTTCTCGAGCCGACTTACTGAATCCGTGCGCTGAGACCTTCAGTGGTCTGCTCAAATCACCATCGCCAAGAACTTTGATCATTGTTCTAGCTTTCTTGACTATACCCGCTTCCCGGAGGGAATTGGGAGTCACTTCCGTGTCAGATTCAAACGCGTTTAGGCGATCCACGTTCACGGGGGAGTACTGCTTCTTGAAGATATTTGTGAAGCCACGCATGTACGGCAGGCGCTTGATCAGTGGCAGTTGACCACCTTCAAATAGCGGGTGGACCTGGCCTCTGGCCTTCTGGCCTTTGAGACCACGACCGGCGGTCGATCCCCGGCGACCTGAGTCACCGCGTCCTACGCGTCGCTTTGCTGATCTTGATCCGCGTGCTGGCTTTAGTTCGTGGAGTCCCATGGGTTCTTACTTACTCAGACTTCTTTGCCCGGCTGCGAGTTGAGGTCGCCTTGGCCCGGGTGGTTGTTTTCTTTGCTGTTAATGACGTTGCTTTGGTCGCGGCCTTTTTGGTGGTCGTCGACTTTGCAGCGGTCGTTTTTGCCTTTGCTTTTGGCTTGTCGTCTGAGGCAGCAGCTTTCTTGGCTGGCTTCGCCGGCTTTGCGGCCTTTGCTGGAGCAGCATCTGCTACTTCTTCGAACGAAACTAAGTGGGCTACGGATCTCAGCATTCCGCGAACGGACCCCGAATCGGCCTTTTCTACGGACTGTCCAATCTTTCGCAGCCCCAAGGTTCGCAAGGTTTCGCGGTGCTGCCGTCGAGTGCCAATTTGGCTACGTGTCTGTTTGATTCGCAACATGGTTTTCTAACTAAGCCTCTGTAGCTGCCGTTTCAACGTTTCGACGCTTGGCGCGCTCAACCTTGGGGTCGCGCATGCTGCGAAGGCCTTCAACCGTTGCCTTGAGAATATTGATCTTGTTGTTTGAGCCGAACGTCTTGGACAGTACGTCCTTGACTCCGACTGCTTCCATTGCTGCACGCACACCACCACCAGCAATCACGCCAGTACCGGGAGCTGCAGGCTTAAGAAGCACTTTTGCCGCACCGTACTTGGAGACCACCTCATGTGGAATAGTCGTATCAGAAAGGATTACAGGAGAGATATCTTTGCGAGCGTTGCTTGTACCCTTGCGGACGGCGTCCGGAACGGCCTTGGCTCGGCCCAGGCCAACGCCAACGTTACCCTTACCATCGCCAACAACAACCAGTGCGGTGAAGGTCAGATTTCCTCCGCCTTTCGTCACTTTGGTGACACGACGAATCTGAACTACGCGCTCAATGAGCCCGGAGTCTTCCTGTTCCTGGCGACGCCCTCGGCGTCCGCCTCCACCTCTGTTGTTTTCGCTTCCACGGTTCATTTAGAAATCAAGTCCTTCTTCTCGGGCAGCATCGGCGAGCGCTTTCACTCGTCCGTGATACCGGTAGCCACCTCGATCGAAAACAACGGTCTTGATGCCGGCTGACATTGCGCGTTTTGCAACTGCTGTGCCAACTGCCTCAGCACCATCAATCTTTCCATCTGCATTCACATCAGCGTCCAAGGTTGATGCTGATACCAGCGTGTTACCAGCTGTGTCATCAATCACCTGAGCGTAGATATTATTGGCGCTGCGGTATACGGCAAGACGTGGCCTCTCAGGCACACCACTCACCTTTTTCCGCACCCGGCGATGCCGGACCATGCGGGGCCTTGAGTCATATTTTCGTGACGGCACTTAGCCTGCTCCCATTGCGCGCTTACCAGGCTTGGTTCGCACATCTTCGCCCGTGTACCGGACACCCTTGCCCGTGTACGCGTTTGGCTTTCTGATGGATCGGATCTGGGCAGCCTGCTCGCCAACTACCTGCTTATCAACGCCAGTTACAATCACGCGGTTCTGACCTTCAACGGAGAGAGTGATGCCTTCAAGAGCCGCCACTTCTACCGGGTGAGAGTAGCCAACGTTGATCGTGACGCCTTTACCAGATTGCTGAGCACGGTAACCCGTGCCAACCAGGTCTAGACTTTTTGAGAATCCTTCGTGCACGCCTGTGACCATATTGGCCAGCAGGCTACGCGTCAGACCATGGAACGCGCGAACGCGGTCCTCTTCACTTGAGCGGCTAACTTTCAGAACAGCGTCATCAAGCGCAACGCTGATGGCTGAGTTGAAGTCAGCTGAGAGTTCACCTTTAGGACCCTTAACCGTGACCGCTGAGCCGTTGATTTTTACATCAACACCAGAGGGTACTGCGATGGGTGCATTTCCAATTCTTGACACGTTTACTTATTCCTGAGGTCTACCAGAGGTAAAGAAGAAGCTCACCACCAAGGCCCTGACGCCATGCGTCTCGGCCTGTAATGATGCCTTTGGATGAGGAGATAAACGCCACACCCAGTCCGCCGTAGTAACGAGGGATCTCGTGGTGACCCACGTAAACCCGAAGTCCAGGGCGGCTTACTCGCTTTAATCCAGTTATGACCGGTGTTCGATTCTCGTAATATCGGATGTCGATTTTGAGATCGTTCTGCGGTTTTTTATCAATTACTTCGTATCCGGAGATGAAGCCTTCTTTTTCCATGATTTTGGCAATAGAAGTCTTCAACTTTGAGGATGGCATTGTTACTGACGTGTGTCGTGCCTGAATGGCATTTCGCACACGGGTCAGCATGTCTGCTACTGGGTCGGTCGGCGGCACTTATTTCTACTCCGTCTGTTCTACAGGCTCGCTTTGCGGATTCCAGGGAGTTCTCCCCGGAGCGCAAGCTCTCGGAAGCAAATCCGGCACATACCCACAAAGCGGATGTATCCGCGGGGTCTGCCGCATCTGTGACATCGATTGTGAAAGCGAACCGCGTACTTCGGTGGTTTCTTCCACTTCTCGATCATGCATTTTTTTGCCAACGAAAATACCTCTAATGCTCTAAACCGTTGCAGGAACCGCATCCTCGACGCGCGTAAATGGCATGCCGAGAAGTTCAAGGAGGCGGCGGGCCTCTTCATCGTTACGCGCAGTGGTGATTATGTTCACCTGGAGGCCGCGCATTCGGTCTACCCGATTATAGTCGATCTCAGGAAAAATGATCTGCTCTCTCAAGCCCAGGGCATAGTTGCCTCGGCCGTCAAAACTGTTCCGTGAGACACCGTGGAAGTCTCTGACTCTTGGCAAAGCAGTGTTTACCAGTCGGTCCAAGAACTGCCACATCTTCAAGCCACGGAGAGTCACGGTCACACCAACCGGCATGCCGTCTCGCAATTTGAAGTTTGCGATTGATTTCCGGGCCTTGGTCAGAACAGCGTGCTGACCCGCGATCTGAGTCAGATCTTCTTGAGCCTTATGGACAATGTCCAAGTTCTGCCGGCCCATACCCGTGATTGATTCCCCTCCCACACCAATATTCAGAACAATCTTGGTGGGTTTTGGGATCTCCATTGGGTTCTTGTAGCCAAAGTCACGCCCAAGCGTGGCCTTGATCTCATCAAGGTACAACTGCTCCAGCCGCGATTTTGTCGAGACCTCAATCACAGGGTCTGCCTTCTTGGCTGGCGCTTTCTTTGCCGGGGCCTTTTTGGCATCAGCGTCAGCCTTCTTCGCTTTGGCTGCTGCCGGTTTTTTGGCTCCAGCTTTTGCCCGCGAAGTAGTAGCGGCAGAAGTCTTTCGACTTGCTCGCTTCTTGGGAGCCGCCTTCGCGGTCTCTTCCTTGCCGTCCACTTCGGCGCCGTTAGACGCTGTGGCTTCGTTTTCGGCCACTATTGCTACTCCAAAACCTCGTTGCATGCCTTGCAGACACGCACTTTCGTGCCGTCTCCAAGTATTCGTGTGCCAACCCGCGAACTTTCGTCGCAGGAGGGGCATACGATTTTTACGTTAGAAATATTCAGCGGAGCTTCTTTGGTGGTTAGCCCACCGCGAGATGATCCACCTTGCTGTGCACCCAGATGACGGGTCACGATGTTCAAACCTTCAACAAACAGGCGATTCTTGCGTGGCTCAATTCTGATTACGCGGCCTCGCTTGCCTTTATCACGACCGGCCGTTATCACGACTTGATCGTTTCTGCGAATTCCAAATCCCATTGCTAGAGCACCTCTGGTGCAAGTGAGACGATGCGCATGAATTCTTTGTCACGGAGTTCTCGAGCTACCGGGCCAAAGATGCGTGTGCCTCTTGGGTTCTTTTCAGTATCGATAATCACCGCTGCGTTATCGTCAAATCGGATGTATGAGCCATCTGGTCTTCGTTGTGGACTTACGGTCCTAACGATGACTGCTCTCACAACCTCATGGTTCTTTACGGTTGAGTTAGGAGTTGCTTCCTTTACGGCAGCGGTAATAACGTCTCCAACTTTTCCGTAGCGTCGGCGGCTGCCGCCTCTAACCTGGATGCAGAGAATCTCTCGTGCACCTGAGTTGTCAGCAACTTTGAGTCGTGTCATGTGTTGGATCACGGTCGGTTACTCCCCCGACCCTTCGGAAACTACGACGCCGGCTTCAGGATCAACCTCTGAGGGCTGAACTTCAGCAACGTCTACGGCCTTGACGATCTCAATTAGTCTCCACCGCTTGGTCTTGGAGAGTGGTCGTGTTTCTTCAATTCGGACAACGTCGCCGATCGACGCCTGGTTGCTCTCATCGTGAACGTGGAACTTCGTGGCGCGCCTGCGTGCCTTGCCGTAAATACGGTGCCGGCTCGTCCAGGAGAACGATACGACGATGGACTTGTCCATCTTGTCGCCGACCACGGTTCCGACCCGCTGTTTGCGGCCCAGTGATTCTTTGGTGGTCAAGCTTCAAGCCTCCGCGCAATCTCGCGCTCTTTGATCACAGTTTTGATCCGCGCTATATCGCGCCGTGTCTTACGGATTTCACTGAAATCCGTAAGTTGTAATGTCGCCGCCCTGAACCGCAGGTTCATGAGCGAGTGCTGACGATCATCCAGGGTCTCCCCCAGCTCATCGTTTTCTAGTTGTCTTACTTCGCTAATGTCCATAATATCCGTGACTAAAACTGATCTTCTCTGGAGATGATTTGTGTTGCAAATGGCAACTTGTGAGCTGCTCGAGCAAGGGCCTCACGAGCAGTGTTTTCAGGAACTCCGCTGATCTCAATGATCATGCGACCGCGCTTGACCACTGCAACCCACCGGTCAACTGCGCCCTTGCCACCACCCATGCGGGTTTCTGCAGGACGTGAAGACACGGGTTTGTCCGGGAAGACGCGGATATAAATCTGGCCCCCACGAGACACATAGTGGACGATCGCTCGTCTTGCGGCTTCAATGCTGCGAGCTGAGAGCCATGCTGCATCAAGGGATTTGATCCCGAACTCACCGTAGCTAAGCTTGCTGCCTGATACTGGCGCACCGCGGCGTTTGCCACGCTGCTGCTTTCGCCATTTGGATCTTGATGGTTGAAGCATTGCCTATTCTTTACTTTCGTCCGAAGATTCTTCAGGTGCGGCGTCAGCTTCGGGGGCCTTTGGAGTCTCAGCTTCAGGAGCTGCTTCTACTTTTGCCTCTGGAGCGGCCTCTACGACCTCAGGTGGCGTTTCGACCACTGCGATCTCTTCTACTTCGGCTGCCTTTGCTTCTGCTGCGTCATCTGCTGGCACTTTGGACTCGTCTGCAGCAGGCTTGTCGCCGCCACCGGAGCGTCCTCGTCCACCAGATCGTGAACCGCCGCCACCACCGCCACCGCCGCTGCCGCCAGCCGCTGGACGACCGCCTGAGCGTCGTCGCCGTGGGCGAGACTCATCAGAAGGTGCGTCAGTCTGTCGCATTGCAGTACCAACAACGGCGCTTCCTGTTGAAAGGTCACCGGTGTAAATCCATGCCTTGACGCCAATTCGACCAAATGTCGTGGCGGCTTCAGCAATTGCGAAATCAACGTTTGCTCGAAGTGTGTGGAGTGGTACTCGACCGTCCATCGCCTTTTCGGCTCGGGCAATCTCGGCGCCACCCAATCGTCCACTACAGAGGATCTTGATGCCTTCAGCCCCGGCCTGCATGGTGCGGGTCACGGACTGTCGCATTGCTCTGCGGAAGGCAACTCGTCGTTCCAACTGTTCAGCAACGTTTCGTGCAACCAGGAAAGCATCGAGCTCCGGCTGGCGAATCTCCTGAATGTTCAGGCGAGCGCGCTTGCCGGTGAGCTTCTCAAGGTCACCACGTAGTTCGTCCACTCGTGTGCCGCCTCGGCCAATTACGATGCCGGGACGTGCAGTGTGGATTGAAATAACAAGTTCCTGCGGACCTCTCTCAATCTCAGTCTTTGAGATTCCTCCACTATCTTCGTAGCGGGTGGAGATCATGGTTCGGATCTTCTGATCCTCAATCGCTAGAGCGGCGTATGCCTTACCGCTACTAGGGAACCACCGGGCCTGCCAGGGGACCGTTGTTCCGAGTCGGAATCCGATTGGATGGGTTTTCTGGCCCAATTGCTACTCCCCGCCTTTGCTGTCGGCAGCTACGTCATCAACCTCAACAATGAGGTGACAGCTTGGCCTGTTGAATGATCCGGCCCGGCCACGTGCCTTAGGGCGGATTCGCTTGAGTGTCGGTCCTTCGTCAACCGTGATCTTCGAAATTCGAAGAGTGTCACGGTTCATCAAATCGTTGTTTTCTGCGTTGGCCACCGCTGAATTGATGACCTTGATAACGATGCCAGCTGACGGTGACTGCGTAAAACGCAGCATATTCACCGCAGACGCGACGTCTTTGCCACGCACCATGTCGCAGACAATGCGCATCTTCTTTGCAGAGATGCCCAAACCTTTGGATCTTGCTCTAACTGCCATCGTTTATCGTTCGCTTCTAAAAATCTATTGGGTATCTGTAGTTCGAATCAGGCTCTATCGAGGGCCTGATGCGCGGTCGCCTCTGGAAGAGTGCCCTCGGAATGTCCGAGTAGGGGCAAACTCACCCAGCTTGTGACCAACCATGTTTTCTGAGATCAACACCGGAATGTGCCGACGGCCATCGTGCACGGCAATGGTCAGAGCGACCATGTCCGGCATGATCGTGGACGCACGCGACCACGTCTTGATGACGGATCGTGAGTTGGCTCGCTGAGCCGCCTCAACCTTTTTCATCAGCTTTGGATGAATGAATGGGCCTTTTTTTACTGATCTAGACATACATAATTCCGATTATTGAATCTGGTCCGGTACTTACTTGCTATATCGTCTCCGGACAATCAACTTGTCCGATGACTTCTTGTGCCGCGTTCTTGGACCAAGTGCAGGCTTACCCCACGGAGTTTTTGGTCCAGGCATACCAATGCCTGCACGGCCTTCACCACCACCATGCGGGTGATCACCGGGATGCATAGCGGAGCCACGTACGCCCGGTCGGCGGCCGCGATGGCGATTCCGACCGGCTTTACCCAGCTTGATGTTTTTGTGATCAGGGTTTCCAACCTGGCCAACCGTGGCCCGGCATTTGCCAAGCACCAGTCGCATTTCACCAGATGGCAACCTCAGCAGCGTGTAGCCCTCTTCGTGAGCCATCACCTGCGCAACTGTCCCGGCGCTGCGAACCATTTTGGCACCGCTACCAGGCGTTAGTTCAATGTTATGAACAAACGTACCTGTTGGTAGGTCCTTTACTTCGGATGAGTTACCAACCGTGACACCGTTCTCAGCCACCTGGCCAATTGTCATGCCTACCTGGACGCCATCGGGTGCAACAACGTATGCCTTGGTGCCATCTTCGTAGGTGATCAGGGCAATGCGAGCAGTTCGGTTCGGGTCGTACTCAATCGACTCTACAACGGCGCTTGCGTCGCGATCACGGTTGAAATCAATAATTCGGTAACGGCGCTTGTGTCCGCCACCGCGGTGTCGGACGGTTATCCGACCATTGTTGTTTCGTCCGCCAGTCTTCTTGATAGGTCGCAGAAGCGACTTTTCAGGCTTGCTCTTCGTGATCTCTTTGAAATCAGAAAGAATTGTGCCCCGCATACCTGGAGAAGTTGGCTTATATGTCTTTAGTGGCATTGCCGGCTATGCTCCCTCAAACAGCTGGATGGTATCGCCCGCCCGGAGCGTTACCACGGCTTTCTTCCACGCCGGGGTAGTTGTCATTCGCGGGCCGTAGCGTTTGCTCTTACCAGGAATCTTGCTGGTGTTCACTTTGACTACGGTCACGCTAAAGGATGCCTCCACAGCGCGCTTGATCTGCGGCTTTGTGGCCTTCTTGTTGACTTCAAATACGTACTTACCAACCTCACCGAGGAGTGTTGATTTCTCTGTGACGATGGGCCTCTGTAGGACTTTCCAGGTATTCATTTTTGGCCTCTAAGCTCCCGTACCAGCGGCAGTCGATGACTTGCCTGTGGTTGCCCAAATTTCATCAACGCGCTCTGCTGCAGCTTTGGTGAAAATTATCTGGCGAGCGCCGTAGATATCCAGTGGGTTGATCAAGTCAGCCGACTGAATGCTGATGCCGTCCAGGTTGCGAGCAGACATAACCAGAGTGCTGTTGTCACCGCTGGTGATCACCAGACTGCGCTGATCCACGCTGAGTGTATCGAGGCTCTTGGCCAGTGCTGAGGTGCTGGGCTTGTCAACGGACAACTTGTCCATAAACGTAATCTTGCCCTTACGCAGCTGCTGTGAAAGAGCGATCTTGAGAGCGAGTCGTCGCAGCTTAACTGGAATGCGAAGACGGTAGCTCTTAGGGTGCGGCCCATGGGCCACTGCGCCACCTACTTGAGATGGAGAGCTTCGATCACCCAGACGGGCGCGACCTCCACCCTTCTGGGCATGCAGCTTGCGGTTGGATGAAATGACATCGCTACGGTTTTTGGTGTCGTGCCCGCCCTGGCGTTTGTTCGCCTGCTGAGCAACGATGACCTGGTGCAGCACGGGCTGGTTCATCTTGACGTTCCAGACGGAGTCTGAAATTTCAAGTGTGCCGGCATCGCCGCCCTGGTTGTTCTTGACCTGTACTTCCATCAGGAAGTGGTCTCCTTCTTTTCGTCTTCTTTATCTTCTTCTTCAGAGTCTGCTGACTCTTCAACAGCATCGTCGGCAGCAGCTTCTGGAGCTGGCTCTTCGGCATCTGCCTCAGGCTCGGCTTCCGGTTCTGCCGCAGCTTCTACTGCTTCTGGCTCAGCTGGAGCTTCCTCTGCCGGCGCTTCTTCAGCCACTTCAGCTATTTGGTCAACGACCTCTTCAACGGCCGCGACTTCCTCAACTACTTCTGGGACATCTTCCTGAATCGGAAGAACACCGAAGAGTACCGGCTTTACTTCAGCGTCTGTGCGCTTCTGAAGCTCAATCCGAATAATGCCGTTCTTTGCTCCGGGAACGGAACCCGTTACGGCGATGATATTTCTGTCCTCATCCACGAGCGCAATCTTGAGGCCAAGGTTTGTGACCTTGCGAGCGCCCATGTGGCCCGCCATGCGGGTGCCTTTCCAGACACGACCCGGGGAGGAACCAGCACCAATAGAACCAGGCGCACGGTGACGGTCTGACTGACCGTGAGTCTTGGGACCACCAGCAAATCCGTGTCGTTTCACGCCACCGGCGAATCCACGACCCTTTGAGACACCCTGGATGGAGACAACGTCGCCAGCCTGGAATACGCCTGCGCCAAATGACTGTCCAACTTCGTAGTCGGCCAGCTCATCAACGGAGAACTCTTGCAGGTGACGGTATCGGCCGCCAGAGCGGGCGAGGTGGCCGGCGCTTGGCTTATTTACGTTCTTATTGTGTTCGAAACCAACCTGGACGGCCTCATAGCCATCGCGAGCGGAGGTACGAATCTGGGTAACGACGCACGGGCCAACCTCAACCAGGGTGACGCCATCAGAGCGGCCGTCTTCCCAGTAGAGGGTGGTCATCCCTACTTTTCGTCCCAGTAATCCTTCAATACTCATTGCGTTGCGTTATCTATGTCTTCTATGTGTCTAGGGTGTCAGGTTTATCTAGCGTTAGAGTTTGATTGAAATGTCAACGCCAGCCGGTACGTTCAGCCGTGTCAACGAATCGATCGTCTTTGATGTTGGATCAAGGATGTCGATGAGCCGTTTGTGAGTCCTGAGTTCAAAGTGCTCTCGGGATCTCTTGTCAACGTGGGGGCCGCGAATTACGCAGAACCGCTTGATCTTCGTGGGCATTGGCACAGGGCCAGCCACAGCAGCGCCAGTTCGCTCCGCTGCTTCCACAATCTGTCCTACAGAAAGATCAAGCACGCGGTGATCAAACGCCTTTAGAATTATTCTTACCTTTTGGCCCGGCATTCCTACCCTTTAAGTCCTTCAATGACCGACCGTGGGGCCGGTGCGTAGTGATCGAATTCAAGCGAGAAGGCTGCTCGACCGGTTGTGATTGATCGGAGATCAGTGGCGTAGCGGAACGTCTCTGAGAGAGGAATCGCACCCTTGATCGTCTGTGAGTTGTCGTCGCCTTCCATGCTCTGGATCTGCGCTCGACGTGAGTTGAGGTCGCCAAGACAGTCGCCAAGGAACTCGGCAGGCGTCACAACCTCAATCTTCATCACCGGCTCCAGAAGGATTGGTGATGCCTTTGCAGCCGCTGCCTTGAAGGCCATGGACGCTGCAATCTTGAAGGCCATCTCGGAGGAGTCGACCTCATGGAAGCTTCCGCCCGTGAGCGTTGCTTTGATATCAACAGTCTCGTATCCAGCAAGGATTCCAGTTGCGACTGCTTCTCTGTATCCGGCTTCGGCAGCCTTCTGGTAGTCGTTTGGAAGTACCGCACCGGAGATTTCACTCTCAAACTGGATGCCTTCACCAGATGGCATCGGCTCCAGACGGAGCTTCACGTCTCCGTACTGACCGTGCCCACCAGTCTGACGCACAAATCGTCCGTCAGCAGCAGCAGTTCGTGAAATGGTTTCTCTGTACGCAACACGGGGCTCACCAACGTTGACTTCAACGTTGAACTCACGACGCATCCGGTCAACGGTTACGTCAAGATGAAGTTCACCCATACCGGCAATAACAATCTGACCGCTGTCCTCATCCGTGCGGACGGTGAACGTTGGGTCTTCGTCTGCCAGGCGAACCAGCGCTGTGTCCATCTTCTCCTGGTCACCACGTGTCTTGGGCTCTACGGCCATGGACACCACTGGTTCCGGGAACGTGATGGACTCAAGAATGACCTGATTTTGCTGTTCACAGATTGTGTCGCCCGTGTAGGCCTTCTTGAGGCCAATGGCAGCAACAATCTCGCCGGGGCCAGCCTCTTTGATCTCTTCACGAGATTCGGCGTGGATTCTCATAAGTCGGCCCAGGCGCTCACGCTGCCTCCGGCCAGGGTTGTACACGTTCTCTCCGCTGATTAGCTTGCCGGAGTAGACACGGAGGTAGACAAGTCGGCCAACGTGCTGGTCGGCGACAACCTTGAAAACAATAGCGGCTGCAGGCTCATCAGCTGATGGCGGGCGGACCAAGGTTTCGCCTGTCTTGGGGTCAACGCCCTCAGCGGCTGGAACGTCAAACGGGGAAGGTAGATAGTCGACGATAGCGTCAAGGATAGGAGAAACGCCCATGCGGCGCAGTGCGCTGCCACAGAGGGTTGGCTGGATCTTGCCAGCAATTGTTCCATTGCGAATACCGTCCATCAACTCTGCTTCTGTGATTTCCTCATCTGCGATGAACTTCATCATCAGGTCATCGTCAGCTTCGGCAACCTTTTCGACCATCGCCGCTCGATGAGCTTCTACGTCGTCCGCCATTCCTTCCGGAATATCCACCTCCTCAGGGAGAGGGGCGTCGGGTTCAAAGCGGTATGCCTTACGAGTTACCAGGTCAATGGCACCAGTGAACTCACCCTCAGCTCCAATTGGAATCTGAATAGCAACAGGGTTGCCGCGGAGTCTGGCCTTGATGGACTCAATAGCCTTGAAAAAGTCAGCTCCGGCACGGTCCATCTTGTTAATGAACACGCAACGAGGCACGCTGTACTTGTCAGCCTGGCGCCAGACAGTCTCTGACTGCGGCTGCACACCGGCAACGGCGTCAATAACAACAACACCGCCGTCAAGGACTCTCAGGGAGCGCTCAACTTCGGCGGTGAAGTCAACGTGGCCAGGGGTGTCAATAATATTTACGTCATGGTCGCGCCACTCAGTTGACGTGGCTGCTGAGCCAATGGTGATGCCACGCTCACGCTCAATGTCCATGAAGTCCATCACGGTGTTGCCCTCGTCGATATTTCCGACGCGGTGGGTCATACCTGTGACGAACAGGACGTTTTCTGTGACGGTGGTCTTGCCAGCGTCAATGTGCGCAATAAATCCGATGTTTCGGATGTTGGCAACGGAGCGAATTGTTTTTGTCGTAGCTGTGGCCATTGTTATCTTCTACCCGTTGGATTGGGCGGAGCCGCTAGCACCCCTGTGTATCTTCAATATCGGTTGGTTTGTTTACTTGTAGCTGCTTACCAGCGGTAGTGAGCGAACGCCCGGTTGGCCTCAGCCATTCGGTGCAATTCCTCTCGTCTGCGGACAGCCGATCCCTGTCCACGTGATGCCTCAAGCAACTCTTCGTAGAGTCGGCGATGCATCGGTCGTCCGGCCCGCGCTCGTGCAGCGGCAACCAGCCAGCGAAGCGCCATGGCGGTTCGTCGGTCCGGTCGGACTTCCGTTGGTACCTGATATGTAGCACCACCAACCCGGCGTGATTTCACTTCCAGAGCGGGGGTGGCGTTTCGCACGGCCTGTTCAAATATTTCAACTGCCGGGCGATTCACTTCTTGCTCAAGAGCCTCAAGCGCTTCGTAGACGGCCTTCTGTGCCTTGGTCTTCTTGCCGCCCAGCATCACCTTATTGATGAAGCGCGTAAGAAGGACACTGTCATAGCGCGGATCTGCGGGGATTACCCGTCGCCCTGCTGCTCTTCTACGTGCCATCTATATAACTCTCTTGCTCTCTCGAAACACTTTTTATTTTCGCCCGCCAGAAGTTGCCGTTGCGGGAAAAACTGGCGGAAGGAACCCGATGCTTATGACCGGGCATTGTTCAAATCTTTAGGAGCGAATTGCTCCGTACTTACTTCGACCCTGCTTGCGGCCCTCAACACCAGAGGTGTCAAGCGCACCGCGGACAACGTGGTATCGGACTCCGGGAAGGTCCCGAACCCTGCCGCCACGCACAAGGACAACCGAGTGCTCTTGCAGGTTGTGGCCTTCGCCACCAATGTAGGCCGTGACCTCCATGCCGTTAGTGAGGCGCACACGCGCGACTTTACGGAGAGCGGAGTTCGGCTTCCTGGGTGTAACCGTCTTTACCTGCAGACATACCCCTCTTTTCTGAGGAGCACCAGA
>CAUZJA010000021.1:0-21395 GCA_963579925.1 Dehalococcoidia bacterium
TACCGAACGCCAACAGCAGGCTGTCGAATATACCGACGGGCCACTGCTTATCGTGGCCGGACCCGGCTCCGGAAAGACGCGTGTGATGTCTCACCGCGTCGCCCACCTGATTGGCGAGTTGGATATACCGCCCTGGCAGGTGTTGGCGGTGACATTCACCAACAAGGCCGCCCGCGAACTACGCGAAAGATGCGAGCGACTTCTTGGCGGCGATGTCCCAGATCTACAAGTTCGCACGTTCCACTCATGGGCATCCCAGCTGTTGCGCCGAGAAGGTGGTCGCGCTGGCCTTGAGCCGGGATTCTCTATCTACGATGACGACGACCAGATTCGCCTCATGCGTCAGATCCTCGACCAGCTTGAGGTCGATACAAAGCGCTACGCCCCACGTGCCGTTCTCGGCATCATCTCCAACGCAAAAAATCTCATGCTAGACGCCCAGCACTTCGAGCCGTCAGTCGGATCGTACTTCGAGGAGGTCGCCTCGCGCGCATACGAGCAGTATGAGAAGCGCCTGCGTGAGGCCAACGCCGTGGACTTCGATGACCTGCTGCTGGTGGCGCATCGATTGCTCGATACCAACATTGATCTGCTCGAAACGTATCAACGCCGCTACAAGCACCTGCTCATCGACGAGTTTCAGGACACCAACCCAATTCAGCTTGGATTGGCCCGTCTTCTCGCCGGTGGCCACGAGAATATCTGCGTGGTTGGCGACCCCAACCAATCGATTTATTCGTGGCGCCACGCAGACCCCAAGAACATGTTGGACTTCAAGAAGTTCTACCCCAACGCCAAGATCGTTGCGCTCGATCAGAACTATCGCTCCACCCAGACCATCATTGAGGCCGCCGCCGCCGTCATTGGGAACAACCAGGGTCGGATCCCAAACGAACTTTGGACTAATAACCCCAAAGGCGGCCCAATCATCATCGCCGAGGCTTATACCGAAGAGGAAGAGGCCGATCTGGTCCTCCAGGAGGTGATGCGCCTGCGAGACGAGGATGACGTCGATCTAAACGACATTGCCGTGATGTACCGCATCAACGCCCAGTCACGCGCACTTGAGGTGGCCTGTAATCGGCACAGCGTCCCGTACCAACTCGTCGGCGGACTGAAGTTCTACGAGCGACGAGAGGTTCGCGACCTGATCGCCTACCTCCGCGTCATCGCAAACCCGCCAGACGATATTGCTCTCGAACGCGTCATCAACCAGCCAGCCCGCGGCATCTCCCAAAAGTCGGTAGATGCCATTCGCTCCAGCGCTCGCGGTCGTGGCGTCTCCGAATGGGAAGCAATAGCCGATATAGAAGAGCCCGGCCATGAGTTGCGTTCCGCGCTGAACAAGCGAGCTGTGAACTCGGTCGCTGCGTTCGTCGGCATGATCAAGTTCCTCGCAGACCGCAGCCACCAGGTGAGTGTGAAAGAACTCATGGACGTCACCCTGGAACGCACTGGTTACAAGCGCCTCATCCAGGAAGATCAGGACCGCGGCGATGAGCGCTGGGACAACATCCTGGAGCTTCGAGGCACCGCAAACCATCTCGATGGCACCGAACCCCGAGAAGAACTACTTGAGTTCCTGGAAGACGCCGCACTTGTATCGGCCGTCGATACCATCGCCGATGATGAAGAGGGCTTGCTCACGCTGATCACGCTGCACCAGGCCAAGGGGCTGGAGTACGACTCCGTGTTCATGATCGGCATGGAAGAGGGCATGCTGCCCCACATCCGGTCCATGGAAAGCGCTGAGGACCTCGAAGAAGAGCGTCGCCTCTGCTACGTGGGCATGACTCGCGCCAAGCGACGCCTCTACATGCTGCGAGCGTTCCGTCGATCCTTCCGCGGCATGACCGGCGCATCACTCCCCTCTCGCTTCCTGGACGAACTACCGGAAGAGTTCACCGCACGAGAGAACAACGTCCGCACGGGTCTGACTAAGTCGAGAGTACGACAGCCTGAGCCGACCATAAAGACGCCGTTGCAGGTGCGCGCGAAGCTGGCAGCGCCGTCACCATCACCAGCAGGACCCAAGATCAGTTTCACCCCGGGCGAGCAGGTTACTCATGAGAAGTTTGGCGAGGGCATCATCATCACAGTAGATGAGGGCCGCGGAGACCAAATGATTACCGTGGTGTTCAAAACGGCCGGTCAAAAGATGCTGAGCGTTGAATATGCGAACCTCACAAAAGTCGAGAAGGTCAAAAAGCCTTCCAAAATGAGGCCTCAGTCCGACGAATTTATTGACACTTGAGGACGCCGTTCATAGACTCCGCCCGCCTGATGCAATTCAACATGAGATCAAACACTCACAAAACCACCAGTACATCACCAGTACGACAAGGAAATCGATTTGCCTGAAGAGTCGGTCATAACCGATGAGATGCGTGCGGCGATTGGAGTCGAGTCCGAACCCGGAGTCTGGCCCATCGAGCGCGGCGCAATTGAGAAGTTCGCCAATGCGATTGGCGACTCAAGCATTCTGTACACCGATGAGTTAGCCGCCCGTCAGACTCATGCAGGTGGCATCATTGCGCCTCCCACGTTCTTGCGGCTTCTTTCTCCCGGCACTCAGACGGCCACGTACAAGATGCCGTATCGAGAAGTGCTGGACGGTGGCAGTGAGTACGAATACTTCGCGCCGATCAGAGAGGGCGATACAATCACGTCCACTGTGCAGCTGGTCGAAGTTTTCGAAAAGCCCGGACGACTTGGGCTAATGCTTTTCCGGATCAACGAGAACCGCTACGTGAACCAGTTTGGTGAGCTCGTAGCAACCCAGCGAACGACCAGCATCAACTACCCGGATCAGGAGTAATCATGCCGTACTTCGACGATGTCTCGGTAGGAGACGATCTTCCAGACCTGAAGAAGCAGGCGACCACTGTGCAGTTGGTTCAGTACGCCGGTGCTTCCAACGACTACAACCAGATCCACTACGATGCCGAAGTTGCCGCACGAGCCGGCCACAAGAGTGTCATCATCCACGGTGCGCTCAAGAACGCATGGCTGGCGCAACTGGTGACCGACTGGATTGGCACCACAGGCACGCTGGCCAAGATTTCAGTTGCATACCGCGGAATCGACTATCCAAACGACCCGATCACGTGCAAAGGCAAAGTGACCGGCAAGCGAACCGAAGACGGGCGCAATCTCGTCGACTGCGATATCTGGCTTGAGAACGGCGAGGGCAAGACCACCACACCCGGCACTGCCATCGTCGCCCTGCCCACCCGCTAATCACACGAACCTAATCACAACCCACAAATTGCAAATAGACAGAGGATCGAAATGCCCGGACTACTTGATGGACGCGTAGCCATAGTCACAGGTGCGGGAGGTGGCATTGGCCGCGCCGTGGCCGAACACCTTGGATCACTTGGAGCAAACGTAGTCGTCAACGACTTCGGTGGCTCAGTCGACGGCAGCGGCAGTTCAACCACTCCGGCCGAAGAGACTGCGAAGCTGGTAGAAGCTGCAGGCGGCAAGGCAGTAGTGAACTCAACCTCCGTGACTGAAATGGCCAACGGAGAGGCACTCGTCCAGCAGGCGCTGGATGAGTTTGGCAGGCTCGATATCGTAGTAACCGCGGCAGGCATCCTGCGCGACCGCATGATCTTCAACATGTCTGAAGATGAGTGGGATCAGGTCATAGACGTCCACCTCAAAGGCACATTCACGGTGGTCAAGCACGCCTCAATCCTCTTCCGGCAGCAGCGCTCCGGCAGCATCATCACCTTCTCATCGGAATCAGGATTACTCGGCAACGCCGGACAGGCCAACTACGGCGCCGCAAAGTCAGGTATCGCAGGCTTCACGAAAGTCATTGCCCGAGACCTCGGCAAATACGGTGTCACGGTCAACTGCATCGCACCACGCGCAGAAACTCGCATGATTGCCACCGTCCCGCAAGAGATCAAGGACAAGATGGACGAATCAGGCATCGATCTCATCCCGAAAAAGGCCTCCATGGAGCCTGAAGACATCGCTCCGATGGTCGGCTTCCTGGCCAGCGATTACGCGGTGGACGTGAACGGCCAAATATTCCTGGTCCACGGCGGCACGATCTCCCTCATGTCTCAGCCTCGCGTTATCCGATCCATGTACAACAAGGGCGGCGGTTTCTCGGTTGCAGAGATTGATGAGATGGCACCCCTGTTCCTGCTTCAGGGGCCTGGCGACTACCGTCCCGACGCCCCAAACGTCGGCAAAATGTCGGCTGGGGAGAAGTCGCTTGAAGGCAAAGTCGCCATCGTGACCGGCTCAGGCCGTGGCATCGGCGCCGGAGTTGCAAAGCTACTCGCGGCGCAAGGTGCATCCGTCGTTGTGAACGATATCGGTGCAGCGTTGGACGGCTCTGGAGGCGACCAATCTCCAGCCGCGCAGATCGTTGCGGAGATCGGTGAAGACGGCGGCAGCGCGGTTGCGTCATTCGATAGCGTCACTGAGGCCACCGGCGGCACCAACATCATCGAGACCGCAATGGACAACTTCGGCCGACTCGACATTGTTGTCACCCCGGCTGGAATACTCCGGGACCGCATGATCTTCAACATGTCTGAAGAGGAGTGGGATGCCGTAATCGCTGTCCACTTGAAGGGCACATTCAACGTGATCCGCCCTGCTTCAATCATCTTCCGGCAGCAGAAGGCGGGACGAATCATCACGTTCTCATCCGTATCCGGCCTCTACGGCTACTCCGGCCAGGCTAACTACGGCGCAGCCAAAGACGGCATCGCAGGCTTTACGCGAGTAGTCGCAAAAGACCTCGCCAAGTACGGCGTCACGGCCAACTCCATCTCCCCCGGTGCATCAACGCGCATGACCGACAGCGTCCCCGACTCAACTCGTCAAATGCGGCGGAAGGGTCAACTAGTACCGCCAGATGGCATTCTGACCCGGGAGCCAAATGAAGTGGCTCCAATGGTCGGCTGGCTGGCCTCCGACGCGTCGCAAGGCGTCTCGGGGCGTGTGTTCCACGTCAGCGGCAACACCATTGGACTCATGTCAGACCCGGCCACATTCAAGTCCATCAACAAAGATGGCCGCTGGGACGTTGACGAAATTGCAGCGATGTTCCCGTCAACGCTAGGTCTGGATCTCCAGAACCCAAAGCCAATGGAAGAGCCGAAGGCGTAGGCGTCAGAGCCGCGCGAAGAGGGGCAGGTTTCAAACCTGCCCCTACCAAACGTCACGTATCTGTTCCCCGAACTAGCCGCAGATGTTGCTTAGCGTGCCGACCTGGCTGATCTCTACCTCAACCGTGTCGCCAGCCACAATCTGACCTGCTGTGCCTGAAGTTCCCGTGAAAATGCAGTCACCGGGCTCCAGGGTCATGTACTTACTGATGAACGATATGGTCTTGGGAATGTCGTGAATCATCTCTGACGTGTTGCAGTTCTGCGCTGCCTTGCCATTGATACGTCCCTCAATGTCGAGGTTCGAAGGGTCGATTCCTGTGACGATCCACGGGCCAATCGGTGAGAACGTGTCGGATGACTTTGCTCGCCACCAGCTTGTGTCCATGGCCTGCCAGTCACGGGCACTCACGTCGTTGCCGCAGCTGTAGCCAAACACGTAGTCCATGGCATCTTCTAGGGAGACGTTGCTGGCAGTTTTGCTGATCACAACTACCAGTTCAGCTTCGGCGTCTACCTTTTCTGAGTCGGTTGGGATCTTGATGACATCGCCGGTGCCAGCCAGTGATGTCTCTGACTTCAGGAACGGCTCTGGCACTTCAGGGGCAGGTGCGTCGTGAAGGTGTGAACCGTAGTTCAAGGCCATAGCCAGCATCTTGTTTGGCTCAACAGGGGCGAGCAGCTTTACATCGCTAAAGGCGTGCGTGGCGCCTGTTTCACTGTAATCGGTATAGCCGGGACCACTGATCGCCTTGACGGTATCGCCATCGACAATTCCGTAGCTGTCGGAACCACCTGCGCTGAATCTGATGAATTTCATGTGCTCTTCTCCCTGTGATGCTGATATAAATCAGCACGCGTATTGATTGCATCTTTGAAGAATTGACGACGGTGCGCAAGTTTATTCGACAGATGTCCGTCGCGCCAATCGCCATAAGCGTTTGAGTCGCAAATGAGGGTGATATTGGAGTTGGAATGTTCGATCTCATAATCAAAAACGCTCGGCTTATCGATGGCACTGGCGGTCACGCCTACGATACTGACATCGCTGTTGAGGGCGATCGCGTCACCGCTATTGGTCGCATCGATGGCGATGCTGCCCAGGTTGTCGATGCGGCTGGCGCAGTTGTCACACCGGGCTTCATCGATCTTCATACCCACTCTGATGGCTCGTTTCTGATCGATCCACATGCCGATAGCAAGCTGAGACAGGGTGTGACGCTGGAACTGATGGGCAACTGCGGCATGAGCTTCTGCGCTCCACTTGGCGGACTGGCGCGTTCTTATCTTGACGACTGGATGGACGGGTACGAAACGGCACCAGATGTTGATTGGACAACGATGGACGGATATCTCAATGCGCTTGAGGCGCGTGGCTCAACCATCAACGTGGCGGCCCAGGTAGGACACGGCACGGTGCGGCAGAATGTTCTGGGCATGGACGCACGCTCGCCGGATGTCGATGAGCTTGCAGCGATGGAGCGGTTGGTTGCAGAGAGTCTGGACGCCGGCGCGCTTGGCTTCTCCACTGGCCTGTTCTACACGCCGGGCAGCTATTCCGTAACCGACGAAGTAGTCGCGCTGGCACAGGTAGCCGCCGATCGCGGTGCGCTGTACTCCAGCCATCTTCGCTCCGAAGGCGCGGACGGACCGGGACTCATGACAGCCTACGAGGAGGCTCTCGAGATCGGTCGCCGCACGGGTGTCCGAGTGGAGCTTTCGCACGTGAAGTGCAAGGGCGTACCCGTATGGGGCAAGGGCGGCGTAGTTCTCGCTCTTATCGAAGCAGCGAGGCGAGAAGGCTTGGACGTGGCTGGCGATCAGTATCCGTATCCACGTTCATCAACTCTCATGATGGGTGCGCTGTTCCCAAAGTGGGCGCAAGCAGGCGGCCGAGATGCTGTGCTGCAGCGCATCAGTGATTCCGACACGCGCGCCAAAGTTCGCACAGCCATCGACTATAACATCGGACTCTACAAAGGCCCTGAAGCGTTCACGTTCTCGGCGTTCAAGGCGAACCCAGAGTTCGAGGGACGCCATCTGGGCGATATTGCTGACGATATCGGCACTGAGCCAGCGGAGGCAGCCCTGAGGCTCTTCGAGATGGGCTCAGGTCAGGTCGTCCTGACATCACTATCGCAGGAAGATGTCGACCTGATCGCCCAGTCATCGTTCATCTCAGTGGCGTCTGACGGCAACTCATTGCGCACCGAAGGGCCGCTTTCGGCCGGTGTGCCGCATCCGCGGAGCTACGGAACCAACGCACGATTCATCAACGAGTATGTGAACACCAAGAAAACGGTCAAACTGGAAGACGCCGTCCACCGGATGACCGGGCTTCCTGCACAGCGGCTTGACCTCAAGCGCCGCGGCCGCATCGCTCCCGGATACATTGCGGATATCGTAATCATGAGACCGAATGAAGTCCGCGACAACGCTACTTTCACAGACCCTCATCAGTACGCCGACGGCGTGGACGAAGTGTGGGTCAACGGCACACATGCGCTCAGTGGCGGCCAACCAACTGGCAAGCTCGCTGGCAAAGTAATCCGCAGCAAAGATTCATAGTGACTTGCGCCTTTCAAGGCGTATCCTCTATTACGGAATTCACGACGTAAGGAAAGTGACCAGATGCCCGGCTACGATCTCGTAATCAAGAACGGCACCGTGGTGGACCCGTCCCAGGGGATCCACGCCAAAAAAGACATCGCGATCTCCGGCGGAACAATCCAGGCGATCGAGGACTACATTACCGACGGCGATACCCGTGATGTCATTGAGGCCAAAGACCTTCTCGTCACCCCTGGGCTGGTTGATCTGCACGTCCACATCTGGTGGGGCGTAGCGCATCTGGCTATCGAGCCGGACCCCACATCACTGGCGCGTGGTGCGACCACAGTCGTCGATGCTGGTTCATCAGGCTCCAACACGTTCCCGGGCTTTCGCCGGTATGTGATGGAGCAGGTGAACACCCGCGCATATGCGTTCCTGCACATCTCCGGGATGGGCCAACTCGACCGAGACATTGGTGAACTTGAGGACATCCGCTGGGCGCGCGTTGATCATGCCGTGGCGACTGCCAACGCTAATCTTGATCTCATTGTGGGCATCAAGGTCCGGCTCTCAGAGGGAATCGTTGGTGCCAACGATGTGGTCGCGCTGGAGCGTGCATCTGAAGCAGCACAGCACATCGGCGTGCCGCTGATGATTCATATTGGTGGCACAAACCACGAGTTGGAGGAGATTTTCGGCAAGCTCCGCAAGGGCGATATCGTCACCCACTCCTTCACGGCCACGCCGCCAGGCATAATCACAGACAACGGTGCAGTGCTTCCGGCTGCACTTGAGGCCCGCGAGCGAGGCGTCAACTTCGACGTTGGCCACGGTGCCGGCAGCTTTGGGTTCAAGGTAGCTGAGGCTGCGATGAGCCACGGCTTCAACCCGGCGACAATCAGCTCGGACGTACACCGCTACAACGTGCGCGGTCCTGTGTTCGATCTGGCGACCACGCTCTCCAAGTTCATGCATCTAGGCATGAGCCTTGATGACGTGATTCGCCTCGGTACTGAAGCCCCCGCGACCGCGATAAACCGACAAGATATCGTCGGGTCACTCAAGGTCGGGTCAGTCGCTGACGTATCTATCTTTGACCTCAAAGAGGGTGCAGTTGAGTTCAAGGACGCCCGCGGAGATGTCCGCAACGGCAACCAACTCCTTGTGCCGGTCGAAACGGTTCGAGCAGGCCGACGCTTCTCGCCATTCCACGGCAGCCACCACGATCACTCACACCCACCCGGATTTTAAGGCGACTTCTCCTGAGCACTGAGATCATGGATTCGTCACCCGACGCGGGTCAGCCAGCCGCTGATATCGCGGTGGTGCGGACTTCAGGTGTCCACAAGGCATACGGCGACGCTGGCGTACTGACGGGCCTGAATCTGGAAGTCCAGCGCGGCGAAACAATCACGATATTCGGCCCAAATGGCGCCGGGAAGACCACGCTGTTGCGGGTGCTTGGTTCGCTGACGAAGCCGGACCGTGGCGAAGTCTCGATCAATGGCTACTCCCTTACGCAACAAGCCGCACTTGCTCGCAGCACGATCGGCGTTGTGATGCACTCGTCGTTGCTCTACGGCGACCTAACGGCGCGCGAAAATCTTCGGTTTTACGGAAATTTGTTCAGCCTCAGCGACCCAGAGGATCGCATTGAGACACTGGCCGAACGCTTGAACGTAACGCACCGCCTGGACGACAAAGTAAGGGATCTATCGCACGGTCTCGAGAAGCGGGTTTCGTTTGTGCGAGCGCTGCTTCATCGACCGCGGCTGCTACTGCTGGACGAACCGGAATCAGGGCTAGACCAGAACACCCTGGCCATATTTGAAGACTTACTTGCGGAATTCCGCGCCGCCGGCGGTTCAACGGTGCTGGTTACCCACTCGCTGGAGCGAGGGCTGGCACTGTCTGATCGCGTCGCCATCCTGAGCGGCGGACGAATCGTGTTCGATGACCGCAGCCAGAACGTCCCCATAGAAGAGCTGCCAGAGATCTACCGGAGCTTCACGGGAGAGGTCTCTTGAAGCTCTCACTTGGGCCAGTATGGGCGGTCGCCAAAAAAGACCTGCTGCTGGAAGTCCGCAACCGGGAGATCATCCTTTCTATTCTGGTCTTCTCAGGGCTGGTTTTCATCATCTTCAACTTCGCCATAGAGCTAACCACGGTCAACCGCGACACCGTTGGCCCCGGCGTGCTGTGGGTGGCGTTCATCTTCGCCGCGATTCTGGGCCTGAACCGGTCATTCATCATCGAGAAAGATGGCAACGCACTGGAAGGAATGATGCTCTCGCCAATCGGGCGCGACACCATTCTGGCCGGCAAGACTCTCGGCAACCTGCTCTTCATGCTCACCGCGCTGGTCGTGCTCTTCCCAGTGTTCACAGCACTGTTCAATGTGAACGTGCTGAAGCCAGAGATCATCGTGCTGGCCGCCCTCGCAACCATCGGGTTGGCAACGATTGGAACCATGTTCGCCGCCCTCTCTGTGAACACTCGTGCCCGCGAGATCATGCTCCCGGTGCTGTTCCTACCAATGGCCGTACCAATCCTCATCGCAGCGGTAGAAGGCACCGCACAGATCACTCAGGGCGGAAGCTGGTCAGAAGCCGCCGAGTGGTTCCAGGTGCTGGGCGCATTCGACATAGTCTTCGTCATCGGCGCGCTCCTGACCTTCCAGTTCCTGCTGGAAGACTAGGTACCTGCCGCACAGGCACATATAACAGCCGCGATTGTCTGCCTTGCAGTCTTGGATGCCACGCATATTTGTATCTACGCCCCCCTGCAATCCAACCTCACAATCTTTACGTTCGACTGAACTGGAAATCATCGCGATTGTGATATTCTGAACACAGTGTTTACGGGAGAGAAATAGGTGGTCGAATTGATCGGCCCAAAACGCACAGTTTGGCTATTTGCCACGGCTGTTCTGGTTCTGGTTACCCTATGGATGATCTTCGAGTGGGTCCCCACGGAACGGAACCTTGGCGTCGTTCAACGCGCTCTTTACGTGCACGTTCCGCTCGCGTGGATTTCGATGGTCGCCGTTGGCGTTGTTGCCGCTGCATCACTCATGTATCTCATCACCGGCAAACGCAGGTGGGACTCCATCGCACTGGCCTCCGCTGAAACAGGCGTTCTAGCCGGGACGCTGATGCTCATTACCGGCGCAATCTGGGCGAAGCCAATCTGGAACGTCTGGTGGACGTGGGACGCAAAACTCACTACCACTGCGATCCTCTGGTTCCTCTACGTTGCATACCTGATGCTCAGAGCGTTCGCCCCTCCAGGAAACCAGGCATACCGGATGGCCGCTGTAGTGGCTGTGCTGGGCGCCGTTGACGTGCCGATTGTTTACTACGCCGCTAACCTATGGCGAACGGCGCATCCTGAATTGATAATTGGCCCTGCAGCCGACTCCTCAGGGCTTACCTCCGAGATGGGTATTACGCTACTCGTCTCAGTGGTGGCCTTCACCAGTCTGTACATCTACATGCTCGTCGACCGATTCCGTGTTCGACAGTCCGAACTTGAAATATCCGATTTGAAACGCGAGATGCGTAATCATCTGTATGCACCAATGACGTCTGACACACCCGCTACGGCACAGAGCCTTCGTGAAGCCGCACCTGAACCGGCAGGAGACTGACTGATGAGAACTGTGCTGACAAGGCCCCTAACGATCTTGCTGGCGATTATTGCGACCATCGTTCCAACAGGTGTTGTGCTGGCAGCTTCTGAGGGGCCGATATTCCGGGCTGCGAAAGTCGTTGGACAGGAAAATACCAACACCGAGACGAATCTCGATTACCTTTTCGCCATCTACTTAGTTACATGGGTAGGCTTCTTCGCCTACATCTTCATTGTTTCGCGCAGACAGCGGACAATGGAACGAGAGATTGAAGGGCTCAAGCAATTGCTGTCCCAACAACAAGAACGCACGGGGAAGGGCTTACCAGTCAAATGACCTCAGGTCCCAACGGATCAAATCAGAGACCGGACTTCGACCCGGATTCTCCTGACTTCGACCCCGGTGAACTTCCGGATATATTGCAGCCATCATCTGAGGCTTCTGCATCCACGCTCATCAGCCCCAGAGCACGCCTCATTCTGTTTGGTGTTCTCATCTTCGCGGTGCTGGGCTTCTTCGCCACAATGGCGCTTCGCAACGCCTCTGTCTACTACGTCACGGTCTCCGAGCTTCAGGCTCAGGATGCCGCAGAGGACGGCACTCTGGTGCGGGTAGCAGGAAAACTCGTGAGTGACTCATTTGTGCGCCACGAGAACAGCCTCGATGTCGAGTTCGCCATTACCGATGAAGAGGGCGAAGTGCTTAACGTTGCCTATTCAGGTGAAGTGGGCCAGATCTTCTTCAACGATCACTCTGAGCTGATTCTAGAGGGTGCCTACGGACACGACGGCATCTTCACCACGGAGCAGCTAATTGTGAAGTGTCCTACCAAGTACGTGAACGTACAGGACAACGCAAATACCGCGAGTGGGGGTGAATCGGTTGACCCGGACTACGAAGACTTAGAAATCACGACCGAGATTTTCAACTCGAATTCTTAGGCCGATTGAGTTTCGCTCCACACCCGTGACATCCGCGGGGCGTGGGGGTGTCATTCTGAGGTTTTACGAAGAATCTCAGTTGTGAACAAGAGTATGCGTTCGATGTAGCCTGCGCCGCGATCGATTCTGAGATTCTTTGTGGGACCTCAGAATCACTTTGCAGTAGGGATTGCCATCCCCCGGTTTCTGCCCCGAATTCCTGATCGAACGACACACGGTGAAAATAGAAAACGCCCCGGAATCAATCCGGAGCGTTTGCGTTAGATAGCTACCGAACAGCTATTTACTCTCGGTAGTAGCCGCTTTGATCTTCGCCATGATCTCATCGGGGGCATCCTGTTTTGGCACGTTCTGCAAGAGTTCAATGGTTGAACGAAGTGACTCTGTCCAACCCTCGCAGTCGGTACATTCGGTGAGGTGGGCTTCAAGCTTGAGGACAAGCTCTTCATCGCACTCACCATCGATTAAATCAGAGGCGTTGGCGCGCAACTCATCACAGATCGCCCGAGCTCGATCACTGTGACCGTCGCGGTCATTGCCACGTTTGAAAAATCTGGAAACCACTGTTCTTGCGCCCCTTAAGACGAGAGAGTCAACTAATCCATCGTAATTATTATCACAGTCACAGGGCTCCTTACATCTGGGGTTTATAGCGATACCGGAGCACTCCCGACAGACTTATGATGCGCATATTGACCGGTGCGATTCAAAATCAGGCTGATTGGATCAGCACCGCTATGACACTCTGTGCGTACTTGAATAGAAGTACTATCATGTAATACCCATTGAGGCCGTGGCGCATCAAATAGGGGCTAGTGGACGCTTTCCACACGATCAAGCCCAAGAGGTTTTCAGGATTCGATGATATCCAGCGGCACGGAAAACGTAGTTGAACTGACCGACGAGCTTTTCGAGAAGATCGTCGATGAGCATTCCAGCTTTGTGTACAACGTTTCCTACCGCATGATGGGAAACCCAGATGATGCCCAGGAAGTAGTGCAGGACACATTCCTCTCCGCATACAGAGCACGTGATCGCTTCCGCGGTGAGGCGCAGGTAACTACCTTGCTCTACCGAACGACACCAACGCGGCACTGATGCGGCTGCGGAAGAACAGCCACAAGAAAGAGATCGCTCAGGATCCGCTTGGGGTCTACCAAAAGATCGACCGGGCCGATTGGGCAGATGCTCCGGATAAAACAGCTCTCAACAACGAACTGGCAGTAGAAATCCAGAAGGGCATTGAGGAACTTCCCGAAGATCTGAAGGTCGCCGTTGTCCTAAGAGACGTCGAAGGCCTCACCAATGAGGAAGCAGCAGAGGCACTTGAGATATCAGTCTCAGCCCTGAAGGCCCGACTTCACCGTGGCCGAGTCCTTCTGCGAAACATTCTGGCGGACTACATCAACCAACGATCTTCCTAATCGCCAACTTCACGGAATCGCAATCAAAAAGGCCCGCCTAAATAGCGGGCCTTTTGATTTAGGTCTGGTTTTTGAGGCTAAATCGCGTACGTAGCCAGAATCTTCTCCGGTGAAGCTTTCGATGGCGCTCGACCGGTCATAGACGAATACTGGTCGCCAAGCGTTGGCCGATTTTCCTTGAAGATGACGCCCAAAGGCACGCGGCCGTCAGAGACGACGTTCATGGCCTGGGCTCGATCTGACGAGTCGTAGTCTTCAGGCAGGTCGATGATGCCAGGCTCTATGCCCTTCTTCTTGCTGCCCTTCAACTGCTCATACGTATCGTTGTAGGTCGTGCATGGGGACTGCACATGGACGATCGAGAAGCCATTGTGCTCCATCGCTTCCTCAATCAGTGCAGACAGTTCGCGTGGCTTGCTTGAGTAGTGCGAAGCGATAAACGAGACGCCAATCTCAAGGTAGAAAGAGAGCGGATTGAGTGCAGCCTCAATCTTGCCGAATGGCGTTGAGCTGGTCACCATGCCAAAATTCGATGTAGGCGAGCTCTGGCCCTTGGTGAGGCCGTAAACACCGTTGTCCATGATGACTGCTGTCACGTTGAGGTTACGCTGTGCCTGTGGGCCAATGTGCTCCATACCGATGCTGAGGAAGTCGCCGTCTCCGGCAACAATAATCACATTGCTGTCCGGTGAACCAGACTTCACGCCGAGCGCGATTGGGAGCGTCCGACCGTGGATGCCGTGAATACCAAAAGGCTGCTCATCAGCTTCCATCAGATGAACCAGGTTTCCGGAGCAGCCAATGCCGGCAACGATCACGTTATCCCGCATGCGGGTCTCGTGCTTTTCATTCCGGGCGTTGAGAGCGAATTCGACGGCGCGTCGCACACCAAAATCACCGCAACCGGGGCACCACTTGAAATCGTAATTGGGATTCTTTGTCGTCATGCGAGAACTTTCCCCTCCTGATGCTGCATAACCATGGTTTCAACCCGATCCGCCAGCAGGCCGGATTTGAACGGGAGACCGGTGTATTGAGTAATCGACTCGGCGTTTACCCGGTCCATACGGAGCAGTGCGGACCACTGACCCTGATAGTTGAGTTCTGGAACAATAACTAGGTCTTTCGATTTCAGAAGGTCCAGCAGACCATCTGGGAGCGGGTTGAGGTACATGGTGTAAACCCACCCAATGTCCACCCCACGGTCCTTGAGAGCCTCAAACGCTTCTCGCGCTGGGCCTTTGGAGCCGCCCCACGGCATCATCACAACGGATGCGTCCGGGTTGATGTCTTCATATGTGCCGTCGTTCAGCAGGTTCAGCTTGCCAAACCGGCGATGTGTTCCGTGGACGTGCACGGTGGCCAGGTGCGTTGTATCGCCAAATTCATCATGCTCACTACCGTTGGCAACGTAAGCACCGGGGCCACCGGGGAGCGGCATTGGCGATACCTCTTCCGCTTCGTAGCGGTGGTAGCCATTTTCACCTGTGTAGACCTGTCGGTCCTCAACCACAATCTTGGAGAGGTCAGGCTTTTCGATGTTCTGAGTGCGCTCGGAAAGCACCATTTCGCTCAGCAGAATGACCGGTCCCTGATATCGTTCAGCCCAATTGACCGCCTTGGCGGAACCGAAGAGGCACTCCTCAAGGTCACCGGGGGCAATGACCGGGATTCTCACATCACCGTGAGCGGGGTGGATGCAGGAGAAGAGGTCTGACTGTTCGGTCTTGGTTGGAAGCCCCGTGGCAGGACCACCGCGCTGCACGTTTACAATCACCAACGGAATCTCAGACATCCAGGCCAGTCCAATTCCTTCACTCATCAGGGACAGTCCGGGACCAGCCGTTGCTGTCATCGCTTTCCGTCCAGCGAATCCTGCACCTATTAGAGTGTTGATCGATTCAATTTCAGATGATGTCTGGTGGACAAACGTGTTTTCGCCAACCATTCTCGATTCCATCCAGATCAGAATCTTGGTGGCCGGTGAGATGGGGTATCCAACGTAGTAGTCGAGCCCGGCAGCCATGGCACCAAGGCCAATCATGTCGCTGCTCTCCGCCATGATCTGTTCATACTCTGGGGGATTTGAGGCACCGATGCTCTCAATGAATATGCCACTGTCGCGGGCGGCCTGAGCGCCAAGTTCCAGTGCAGCATCGTTGGAGTCGATGATCTGAGCGTCGCTGTCTCGGCCTCTGGTGTACTTGGCCTTGTTGAACGCTTTCACATCATCCAGAGCAAACCCAATTTCCTGGGAGATTGCGCCAACCGTTACAAAGTTGGTTGCCCTGGGGTTCCCCACTTCTTTGGCCAGTGCTTCAACATCAATTCCAAAGTTAAGTCCGTCTACCGGGAGATCAAACTCTTTGGAGTTGTAGATAGTCACGCCGCCAGCACGTAGCTCCGGATGGTGGGTGTCATATCCGTACTTGTTGAATGCCACCAGGAGGTCCGGGTAGTCACCCTGTCCGAATACGGGGTCGACAGACATTCTGACTTGCGTCCAAATTGGTCCACCGAGGATCTGCGATGGAAACGTAGCGAAGGTATAAACGTAATAACCAGCACTCGCAGCCGCACTCGCAAGTGCCTCCGTCGCCGTAACGACATTGGCCTCACCGGCAAACCGGACTACGAAATCGCGCTTTTCCAATCGTTCCTCCAGCAAACTTATCGGTCTGTTGCGTCGGGAGCCGTTTTCAGACATCGCTGTCTTGTGGTCCCGTCTTGTAATTTTTTATTGACCCGGATCCCAGGCAGTCCCTGGTTCATCTCAGATGCTGACGTATTTTATAGGGTTACTTTTCTAAAGCGTGTCGCTACGGAATTTATCCTCACCGCTTTCGTATCCCCAAAATAAATTGGAGGAGTCAGGCGTCACGGTAGGAATTTTGAATAAGCCTAGAAAGTAAATTATCGGTTTGGTAAAAAGTGGTGTCAACCGAAATTCGTACGAATGCGCCCTTACAGCGTCAGCAATCGCACCAGTTTGAAAACGTCTGGACTGATTGTGACAAAAACCACAAACGAATAAACTTAGGTTTCAAGAGCCAGAAACGTATCCCGTAAACAACCTCGTCTCCCTCTCAAAACCATGCAAACAAGAACTGCAATCTCACACGGCGGCGTAGTATTGCGCCCCACGGAAGACGGCGACTACGAAGTAGTTTTGTGCGGTCGCAATATTTCGGGAACATGGCAATTGCCCAAGGGGACGCCTGATCCTGGTGAAACCCATGAAGAAACAGCGCTCCGTGAGGTTAGGGAAGAAACCGGACTTGAGACCAGAATTATTGAACTGGTCGGAGAGATCAGGTACTCGTTTGTTCGCGAATCTGCTGAAACCCGGTACGATAAGAGCGTTTCTTACTATCTGATGGAGGTGAAAGGCGGTGACCTTTGCCTCCATGATGACGAATTTGACGTAGTGGTCTGGCGGGACGTCCGTGAGGCCGCAGGGAATTTAACATTCGAGAATGAATCGCGAATCTTGGAAAAGGCTATTGCCCTGGCCCAGAGCAGAGAGACCGGAAGAACGTAACCTTCTGCTCACTGGCCAGCAGATTGTGTTGCGCGAAAAGCGAATCGAAGACGCCGCAGTTGACTACGAGTGGCGTGTTGACCCAGAACTGGCGAAGCTCGATGCGACTGCACCTCTGCGCCTGACGCTGGAGGAGTACACCCGGTATTTCAAAGATGAGTTGGAGTTTCCGTCACCCTGGTCCGTCCGCCTTGCCGTTGAGACCCACGAAGGCGAGCACATTGGCAACGTCATGTACTACGATGTGGATGAGCGCAAGAAACAGGCTGAACTGGGCATCATGATTGGCATCAAGGAGTACTGGGGCCGCGGTTACGGCTCGGACGTAGTGGCCACGGTCCTCAAGCATATTTTCCTGGATACCGGAATTGAGCGCGTCTACCTGCACACCCTCTCCTGGAACGATCGTGCGCAGGCGGCGTTTAAGAAGTCTGGATTCAAAGTACTTCGTGACGTCAGGAAAGACGGTTACGATTTCTTGAAGATGGATGTTACCCAAGAGGACTGGGTTGCTGAAAACCCGGAGGCCATTGCCAGCGTTGAAGAGCCATCTGGCGCACGCTTTGACACCGGCGGCCAGACATCCGGGGCGACTAACTAGCGAGCATCACCCGTGCACAGTGCTCGTTGGAACGAGCGACAAACGGTGTTCAGCAGACTTCACCACATCGCTTCGTTCCCACGTAATAGGGTGATATTCTCCGTCTAGCCACGGTTGCACCAGATCGTCGTAGTGCGCACTGCCGATGCGGCCTGACTACCCCGGAGCGTACATCGATTTCGAGTTGCTCAGATCACCCATGTCTATGATCTGCCGATATGACTGGGATGCAGCGTTTACCTCGTAGCCGGTTCCCGCTTCATAGGAAGCTTGAAATGGCGTATCGGCATTACCGCCAATTGGAATCGGTCCGCGGTTGAAGATAGTTCCGAGCGGTTGCGTTGATCCAAGCGCATGTCTGAATGTGAGCTTGTGCGCCGCACCCCAGCTCCACTTCGATCGATCGCTACCCAAGTTTCGCTCTATCATCCGCATTACGGCTAGCAACGACTCCCCAACCACCCGGTCACGGTCACCCGCACGCGCCAACCATGCCGAATCTGAATCAGGCGGAAGTAACAGGAATCGAATGATTAGCGTGATGCCGTGCGAGACATATTCTGTCTCTGATGCCAGCAGAGGATAGATACCCTCGCCCATCACAAGCGCAGTCAGATCAGGCGCAAGACCGGGGCTGAGAATTCGCTCCGACAGATCGTTTCGCAACACTTCAAATATCAGGGCCGCTCGCGACTCAGCCGTGACCACGCCGTCCCACGCCATGATTTCGTTATAGGCGAAAAGTGCCTCCGGCTCCGTAACGGTAATCCTCTGCAACAGGTCCTGAAGCTCACGAACAGACGGAGCAGTCAGGTCGCCGTGCGCCAGTTCAGACCGCTCGATACTGATTGGCAAGTGAGCCGTGAGGATCTCCTCCACACGTGACGCGCGATATCCCGGGATCCATAGTTCCCCAAGCTCATGCGGGTAATCGTCTGCAATAATTCGATTGTTTGCACTAACGATGAGTCCCGAATCCGGGTTGAGCACGTGAGGCAACTCTGATGCCGGTATCTCAGCCGGCTCGTTGCCACCAGTGGCGGTCGGCTTGCCTTCCCCTCTCGGTCGGGCAGGAACACCACCGGTCATGGTGTCCCCAATGTTGCCCTGGGTATCCGCGTAGACGATGTTCAAGTGAGCACCCCGGAGGTCCGCGCAAGCATCCCGAAATTCATTCCAGTTCGATGCTACGTTCAGTCTAGTGAATCCCGTAACGTCCTCAGAAGGCCGCAATGCACTGGCGCTGATCGCCGCCGCTTCCCCTTCTCCAAGATTGACCTGGGGGATGATTGGTCCTGCAGGCGTAACCGTGACCCTCTCTACAACCGGCTCTGATTTGCCTTTGATAAATATCGATTCATCGATCACCTCAGCATCGCCAACGACCATGCCGGATGAGTCGACATCTACAGGCACCAGCGTCTCTACGTCGGCAAACGACAGCGTGATCCCCCAGGCGATATCACTGTTGTGGCCAATGACTACGGCGGGCAACCCGGGGAACGAGACGCCAGTTACCTCGTGATCACCACCCACAAGATGGTTCTCGTACCAGACCGATGGGATACGAAGCGGAAGATGTGGATCGTTCGCCAGCAGCGCACTTCCGGTGGCGGACTTCTCAGAGGAAATAGCCCAGGCATTGGATCCGCCACGCCCCGGCGTGAAGTCTCTCGCAATGTCAGATGCCTCAGAAATATCGAATTCCAGAGCGCCAATGATTGTTGGCAGGTGATCCGGGTACTCCAACATGAGATCTCCAGCAGCATCCTCACCCAGCGCCTCCACCAGTCGGGACTGGATCAGATCGTTCGTCCAGCCGTAAGACATGGTCCACGTCAGCATCCGTACGTAGGCAAGGCTATCCAGCACCGTCCATCGCTCCGGCTTGCGGCGCAGCAGCGTGAACTCCACGGGCAGCCCAGCACCTGCGCCGTCGATGACAGCGTTCACGCCTTCGGCATACGCCTCCAGGATCTGCCGCACATCATCAGGAAGAGTCTCATAATCCCGTTCAGCCGTACGTCGAAAACCAAGCGTGCGAGCTATGCGGTCAATCTCCAGCAGTTGCGGCCCCACGAACTCGCTCACGCGTCCGCTTGCAATTCGACGATTGACCTCCATCTGCCAGAGCCGGTCTTGCGCGTGGACAAAGCCCTGCGTGAAGAAAAGGTCGTGCTCGTTATCGGCGTAGATATGCGGCACGCCCCACTCATCACGAATTACCTCAACGTGTCCGCGAAGATTGGGAAGTTCAATCCTGCCATCCAGTTGCGGCAAACGGCGGCGTGACAGCAGCCTCAGCGCTGGCTTGAGAGCAAAACCGGCGAGGGATATGACAACTCTTGGAAGACGGATTGGCATTCGTTGAGACTGAGGTGATTAGTTGGAACTAACGGTCAGGAACACGCAACCCTGATGTTATGCTGCGGGCCGTGATCTGACACTCATTTGAGGTCGCCCAAAATTGACTTCTGACTACACCTCATCAGGCGTTCGAGTCGCCCAAAGCGAGCTGCAATCCCTGCTTGAATCGATGTTCCAATCGGCGGGCATGAGTGACGGCGACGCAACCCTGGTATCAGACTCGCTGATCGTTGCCGACCTTGGTGGCACTCACTCGCACGGTGTTCTCCGTGTTCCTGAGTACGTCAAAAAGATGACTGTCGATGGCGTCAATCCGGTGGGTCGCCCTTCCCTCGTCAGCGATCGCTGCTCTGCGGTGGTCGTCGACGGTGACAACGCGATGGGCCAGATCGCATGCAGCTTTGCGATGCAACAAGTAATCGAGAGAGCTCGGGACACCGGAATAGCCGCGGCCGCGATCCGGGGCAGCAATCACTGCGGCGCATGTAGCTACTATGCAGAAATGGCCATCGCTGAGGACATGATCGGAATCGCGACTACGAATGCCCTGCCAACGATGGCACCAGAGGGCGGAGCAGATCCCATTCTTGGTATCGACCCGATGGCGGTATCCATCGCCGCCGGCGATGAGCATCCGATCTCATACGATGCTGCGTTTAGCGGCACGGCCCACGGGAAAATACGGGTCTACGAACAGAAGGGGCTGCAGCTACCCGAGGGCTGGGTGCTGGATAGCGATGGAGTGCCTACTACTGACCCAACAGCGGCGATCAGCGGCCTACTGCTGCCAATCGGCGGCTTCAAAGGGGCATCGATGGCAATGATCATGGGGATACTGTCATCAATGCTGTCGGGGGCCGCGTACGGCACGGAACTGGGCACTATGATCGATGGCCCCACGTCCGGCAAGGACGGCCAGTTCGTAATGGCGCTCAACGTGGCGTCATTCGTGGACGTGGATGAGTTCAAAGCTCGCGTAGACGCGTCGATCAGGCAAGTACACGAGAGCCGCAAAGCTCCCGGCCCTGATCGCATCTGGGTGGCGGGTGAGCGAGAGTTCGAGACACGCGCAATCAACATCGAACAGGGAATCCCCCTCAACGATGTGACGATCAGGGACATCAGGCTCAGCGCTGACGAACAGGGCGTCGATATCTCACCCTACGGCTGGCTGACGGAATGACGATCTCGTATCGCCC
>CAUZJA010000022.1:0-21305 GCA_963579925.1 Dehalococcoidia bacterium
CCGCGTCACGTCCTGCCAATTGGCGTTTTGATGCGCTCAGCCCCAGGATGTTCATCTCACGCCTAACCATCTGCGAGCACCGCCAGGAGCGCAATAACGGGCACTGTATGAGGCGTTAACTCTCGGTTAAAGCCTGCCCGTTTAATGAAGATAACGATGGAATCCATCTCAGGCCGTTGGCCAGGCAGTGCATCGCGCCTACTGGTAGGAAGCAATTAGCTCCCGTCCCACGTCGTACTCGGCCTCGGAGAGTCCAACGTATCCAACTTCCTGAGCAAGCTCCGTCGCATTGTCCAGATAGAAGTTCAGGAACGCCACAACATCTGGGCGCTGCAACGCTTCAACGTTGATGTAAAGGTACAGCGGCCTTGAGAGCGGCGCATAGCTGCCACTATTGATCGTCTCAGCGGTTGGACTGGTGCATCCGTTGCCGTTGTCGACACCCACAATCTTGAGCTTGTCTTCATTCTCTTTGTAGTAGGCATATCCGAAATAGCCCAGAGAGTTCTTATCTCCAGCTATTCCCTGCACAAGCACATTGTCATCGGCGCTGGCCGTGTAATCGGCACGACTGACCTGCGCCTGTCCGTTGATCGCCTTGGTGAAATAATCGAACGTGCCAGAGGACGTGTCGGGGCCATACAACCGGACAGTTTGATCCGGGAAGCCGTCCCGCACCTCGCTCCAGTTATCGACCGTGCTTCCTCGGTCCCAGATCTTGTTGATCTCATCCGTAGTCAGGCAGTCAACGAAATCGTTCCTGGTGCTGACAAGGACCGAAAGGCCATCGAACGCCACGGCCATCTCAATAAACTCAACACCATGCTCCGCAGCCTGCTCTCGCTCAGCATCCTTGATTTCGCGTGATGCGTTGGATATTGCAGTTTCGCCAGTGGTGAATCGCCTGAAACCACCGCCGGTTCCGGAGATACCAATTGGTATCTGAACATGTGGATGCTCCTTGCGAAACTCTTCTGCCACGGCCTGCGTGATTGGGAAGACGGTTGATGAGCCGTCTATTTCAATGGTGTTCGAATCCCCGGCGCCGCACGCCACCAGAATGGTCAACAGAATCGCAAGTACGGGCAGTAATGACACTGTAATGCGCCTGCGACGAATGACCTTCAAATACTTGCTGTCCAGATTCGAATTGTTGCTTGCGGTTTGAATCACTAATTAATAGCAGACCAGAAAGTTGTTAAAACCGGGGCTCTGGCGTGTTAATTCAAGATTAAAAGAAGGATCGGGTTTGGGGTTTTGCCTAGCCTTGAAGATCACCCGGAATCGTGATGTGGAACTCAGCCCCTGCGCCCCGCTCACTTATCACAGTTGCCGCGCCACCATGGGCCTCAGCAACGTGTCGAACTATCGCAAGTCCCAGTCCACTCCCGCCCGAAGCTCTGGATTGATCCGCCTTGTAGAAGCGCTCAAATATATGCGGGAGGTCTTCCGGCTCAATACCAACACCCTCGTCGCGCACGCTCAGCACCAGCGAACCATCAGGCTCTTTCCACGCACCTACCGTAACTTTCGTCTCTTCTGTAGACGCCTTGAGCGCGTTGGTCAGAAGGTTCGTTATCGCCTCAGTCAATTGCTGTTCATCGATGGCATGAGCAACGTCATTTACTCCAGATTCATCGATCTCAATACCTGAGTTGATCGCCTGCGGCGTGATCTGGTTGATCGCCATCTGAACCACTCTGCGCACGCTCTGATGCTCAAGTTTCAGCGGCTCAGTACCACTCTCAATACGTGACAACTCAAGCATCTCAGAAATCAAATTTTCCATGCGCTCCGTGTCGGCAGCCATACGAGCCAGAAACTCCCGCGCAACTTCGGGATTATCGATGGCTCCCGATTGAAGGGTTTCCGCTGACGCTTTGATCGCAGTAAGCGGCGTACGCAGCTCATGAGAAGCGTTGGAAACAAACTCACGCCGGGTGATATCCAGCCTGTGAGCTTCCGTGGAGTCGCTAAGAATCAGCATCGCCCGACGCCCCGGAATATCTCTCACCTCCGGCAGTGGAATAGCAATGGTGTAAATAAACCGCCGCGAATCCAAGAAATCGATCTCGGCCTGGCTGCGATCCTCCGTCTCCAGTGATTCGGTCGCAAGCTGGTTCAACTCATAATTGCGATTGAGGGCGTACAACGGTTCGCCAATTTCAAAGCCCTCTGGCGCATCCAACATCTCCAGCGCTGCAGGATTCGAAAGCAGGACTGCTCCCTCTTCGTCCACGACCACCACGCCATCGGACATCGACTCCAGAATCGACTGTAGACGATTCCGCTCCTGGCTCTCCAGCGCGAGTAGTCCGTTCAGCTGCGCCGCCATCTCATTTACAGCGTTGGCCAGCTGCTCAACTTCTTGTGGAGGCTCAGGCCGCAAAAGGTGATGCAGATCACCAGAAGCCACCTGACGTGCGCCCAGCGTGACTGTGGCAATGGAGCGAGTGAGGCGGCCTGAGAGCAGCGTGGCGGCCACTATCGAGCCCAGAACAATGATGAAGCCCCCTAACGCGGCTTCTGCGCGCAGGGTAGAGACCGTGTCAGTCGCATTAGAGGTCGGAATCGCCAGTCGCACCTGCAACCCCGGCGCGTTGATAACAATCGACGGCCTCACCGCCACCGAAACTTCGGTGGCAAGAACCGGGTCATTCACCCGGTGCGTCGCGCCACTTGAACGAATCTCCTCGCGGTTTGAGTAATCGACGCCTCTGACGGTATTATCGTGAGAGTCCGCCAGGATCACGTTGTTGCTATCTAGCACGGTTACCCTACCGCCAGAGGTTGCGGCAGTCCGAATCACATAGCGCTGCTGGTCGCCCAAAAGATCAGATATACCTGAAGCCAGTTCGGCCTGTATTGCGACCCTCGCATCCAGTTGGTCAAGCGCCCGTGATTCAGCGTCTTGAACAACGAAAATACTGACGGCGATAACAATCAATGTACTGAGAATCGCGGACGCGACGACGATGCGAAATCGTAGTGTCCGGTGAAAAGTCATACGTTTAGTTTAAGCTGAGTTACTGGCCGGGGCGAATCTGTAGCCCATTCCGCGAACCGTCAAGACATGTTCTGGCGCAGACGGATTTTCCTCAATCTTCTGACGCAGCCATCGAACGTGGACATCTACCGTCCTGGTATCCCCCGCGTAGTCGTACCCCCAGACGTGCTGAAGTAGCTGATCGCGCGAAAATGCACGTCCGCGATCCTGCGCAAGGTAGACCAGTAGGTCGTACTCCTTGGGCCGAAGATGGATCACAACTCCGTCTCGGCTCACCTCACGTCCAGCCAGATCGATGATCATATCTCCAATGCTCAGGCGCTCTTCAGGCTGATCTGCTCCCTCCGCTGTGAGCATCTCAACCCTGCGAAGCATGGCCGCTACCTTTGCCACCACTTCCCTCACGCTGAATGGCTTGACCATGTAATCGTCGGCGCCAATTTCAAGCCCAACGACCCGATCCACTTCTTCCGTGCGGGCGGTCAGCATGAGAATCGGAACCGTATCGCCCTCCGCCCGAAGCGATCTGCAGACTTCAGTACCGCTCATGATGGGCAGCATCACGTCCAGCACGATAAGGCTGGGCGAGCGCGATCGAGCAAGCGTGAGCGCCTCGGCACCGTCCAGGGCCACGAGTACTTCATAGCCCTCCATGCCAAAGTTGTACTTCAGCGTCGCAAGGATGCTTGGATCATCCTCAACCAAAAGTACGCGCTCGCCAGTCACTGACTTGCCAGAATCGTTAACCGTGTTACTACTCCGTCCTACGGTGGGAACAGAATCATTTAACAACTTGCCCGCCCGGAATTTCCGGTGCGGGCATTAAATCGGCGTTAAGTCGTGAGTTGCTGGTACAGCTCCGGTAATCGTGTGGGTAGAAGCTTGATGTCACTGAGAACTTCGTAGCTCAGATCATCCATCATCGTCTTCATATAGTCATGACCGGACTTGTCCACGGTGAGGCAGAACGGATGTATTCCTTCACGTCGAGCCTCCACAAGCGCCTGCTTGGTGTCGTGGACTGCGTACTCTTTCTCCACTCCCTCACGGCTGTAACCACGGTCCTGTGGCCGACCATCCGTGATCATGAACAGGACTTTAGACTTGGCTTCAATGTTGCGCAGCTTCGTGGCTGTGTGCCTGATTGCCGGCCCCATCCGCGTGGCGTGCAATGGCGCAATGCGGTCTATCTTGCGCGGCACAGCGTCTGTGTAGACCTCTCCAAGCTCCTTGATGACGTAGAACTCCACGTTCTCTCGACCGTAACCGGAGAAGCCGTAGATTCCGAAATCATCGCCAAGCATGTTCAGAGCGTTCGAGAGCAGGACAATTCCTTCCTTCTCGATGTCTACGATTCGCTTGTAGGACCTTCGCAGTCCTTCTGCACGACGCGACCGCAGCCAAACCATGTACTCGACAGGGTCATCGGGTGCGCCCCAGTCATCGTCCGACTTACCCGTCTCATCGATCGCCTCTGCCGTTGAAGCACTCATGTCCAATAGGAACGCGACTGCGACGTCACGCTCCACTTTGTTTCGGCGCCAGTAGAGCTTGTCCGTTGGCTGGTTTCCTGATCGACGGTCAACGAAATACTCGATCACCGTGTCGAGATCGTGATCCTCTCCATCTTCCAACCGGTTGATCTTCCGGAATGTCTCCGGAGTCATCCGCTCGAACTGTCGATGAATATCACGAACCAGCGAAGAGTTTTCTGAGAGCGTGTCCTGCACAAAGCTCAGATCGCCCTCGGCCATCTCTTTTTCGTGAACAAGGCACCAACGCGGCTTGTACTCAGAACCGCGAAAGTCCCACTCGTCATATACAAACGACTTATCGTCGGTTGCCTCCAGGGGTCCGCCGTCTTCCTCAACGTGAACAAACGGACCAGAGCTGGACTGCGGATCCTGGGGATCGCGCTTGGCCATCTCTTTGAGGAGGTTCTGAATCAGCTCGTCTGGAATCTGGGATTCCTCGCCGCCTTCTTCTCCCTCTTGCGGCTCACCATTCACCTCAGTGGACTGCTCAAGCATCTCTTTGATCTGCTCTTCAGTGAGCGGCTCGCCGGCCTCACCCTCCATCATCTCGGAGCCCTGCATCATCTGCGAGAGAAGCTGCGCTAGCTCTGGCTTGAAGTCGCCACGATATGAGACGTCCTCAGGGGAGTCATAGTCCTCTTCCTGAGGCAGTTGCTCCTGATCGTCACTATCTTCGTCCGGGACCTGCTCGGAGCCTTCGCCCTCGGCATCTCCATCTCCCTGCAAAGACTGGAGGAACTGCTGAGCGTCCTCTTCCGGCTCTTCGGTCTGTTCTTCCTCGTCATCAAGGTCTATATCTTCGAACTCGTCCTCAGGGATCTCCTGATTGGGAACTTCAGTGAGGAGCGAGTAAATCCGTATTGATGCTTCAGCGGAGTCTTCAACCGTGGTTGTGAACGTGGCGACTGAATCCAGGATGCGGGCAATCTTTCTGGCCGTGTCCTGATAGTCCTTTGGAACTTTGAGGCCACTGCGCTGCTTCAGGCTTACGCGAATGACGAACTCAAGCATTGCCTCCCGCATTGGGAGATCCTCCATGGCGGGGCGCTCTGAGAGCGACTCCTCCTGGGTGGCCAGATAGGCCGCTACAATCCCACGGTACTCGTGCATAAGCCGAGCATCGAGGCGAGCGTCTTCAACAACCGTGAATACGTCGTGCGCCAGTGCCCGGTCAGGGAACGCATCAAAGAATCGCCCCATGTCGGTGAGCCACTGCCCCTCGATGCCCTTCTCCTCAGCGGCATCCAGCATGTCTGGTGGCAGTACATCCACAATCGCCTGAGGCGTCGAAGATGTCACTGGCAACGCAATGTGGGGTCGCAAGTCTGAGAAAGAAGTTGATGGGCGGGCGTAGTCGAAGTCGAAGCTACCAAATTCAATGTGGCCCACCTGATGGGTAGCGACCACTTTGTACCAGGAGAAGTTGGCGTCTTTTGAGGCGAACCTATCGACCAATTCTGGCAGATAGATGGTGCTGCCCTCTGTAGTGGGAGCATCACCTTCAACCCAGCCAATGTTCTTCTCGACGATAGATGATGTTGGGGAAAGCTCGATGCTCTCTCCAACAAGTGCGCGACAGTACGTTCGCAGTAGATCTCGGATCCTCGCAAGCTCCACACCTGAAGCCAGCGTGTCCAGAATCTCCTGTGACCGGGCTGACTCCAGCCGGAAGAAACTCAAGCCAGACTCGGTGTTCTCGCGAGAGGCGGAAAGCCCTTCTGTGTACCACTCTTCAAACTGGTTGAAGCTCACTCGGCTCATGATGGACGGAATCTGGTGCAACAGCTCAGGAGCTGCGGCGGGTGAGGCAGACAATAGTTGCTCTGAAAGCTCCAGAAGCCTGCTCTGTCGCTCTGCCGGGACACTGGCTAATGCTGCTGAGCCTGCTACCAGACTTTCGCCGGCGTTGGCCTGCCCCACTTGAACCAGCTTCCTGATCAGCGTGAGCAGTCGCCCTCGCTGACCCGCGTCAACTTTGCTCAGTGATTCGCCCGCTGCGTCAAAGTAGCCTCGAATATCCCGCCACGACTTGTCGGCGAGCACGCGGGCCACAGACACGAACGCCTCGCGCTCAGAGCCCATGTCCTTGAACAGCAAGACGCCGTCTGAAAGGCTCTGGTTGGCAAGATCGTAGCTGCGAAGAGATAGCGCCTCAAGGAACTCTGAGAAGCGGGTGAACTCAATGAAGTTCAGGTTCTCCAGCAGCTCCGGAGTGGACTCGTAATATCGGCACGCCAGCGTGCTTGATTTCCACGTGCCGCGGTAGAGCGCTCTCCCCAGGTTGGCCCAATCCTCAATATAGCGCGGTCGCAACCGCTGGAGTGAGTCCGGGCTGGACTTGAAGAACGCGACGCCCAGGCTTGGTGAGTCTGCACAAAGCCTCGCTCCGATCTGACCCCAGCGAATGAACTGGCCGGATGGCAGTTGGCGCTGGACCTCTGAGCTTGCCTTGAAATACTCGGCAGCGGCTTCCCAGGAACGAACTGTCTTGTCGGCAACTTCCAGGCCGTTTGTGGCCCAGGCAACCAGATCGTTGTCCCGAAGGCGTCCGCCGAGGCTCTCACGCGCTTCGTCGTACGCCTCCATAACGGGGGCTGGATATTCCTCAAGTTGAGTCTTGATTTCAGGAAGAGTCAGCTTGGGTTGTTTTTTCGCTGGCAGCGTCGTCGCTCCGTTTCTGCAGTGCATGCCCCTCACGTTTGAGGTGAGGTAGCGGCAAAGATGTGGCGTTTATGAAGTGTGCAGTATGCCCAGGATCTGGTCGATGATTCGTGCGGTCGCGCCCCAGATAACGCGGCCATTATAAGAATAAGAAGGCCTATCTATGAACTGTCCGTCCCGCATAATCCGTTCTGAGCGCGAATTTGCGGGATTGTCCAGGTAACTCACCGGCGTCGTAAACACCTCTGAGACTTCGCTCGGTTCTGGTTTAAAAGTCCGGGACTGAATCAACAACCCGGTGTGGATCTCAAGCCTGAATCCCGAACTGACAGTAGCGACCGCAGGCAGTCCACCCCAGACATCAATGTCTGATCTGGCGATGCCAATCTCCTCTTCAGTTTCTCGGAGGGCAGTATCCACTGAACTCTCATCTTCCAACTCTGGCTTCCCACCGGGAAACGCTATCTCTCCCCGGTGAGTGCTGACGGTCTGAGACCGTCTCGTCAGTACAATCGATGGACCTTCATCCGTGGGTGTGAACAGAACCAGCACTGAACCTCGCTTCAGCTTCTGATTATCCTCCTCACCCTGCGATGCAACGCCCCGCAGAATGGCCTCGAGATCCTCAATCGATCTCTCCGGCCAATCCCCACCGGTCATCACAGTTCTACGGGAAGATCGAAGTTACGACTTCGTCGATACTTCGCTGAAGCTGTGCGTCGTCGGTAATACCCCAGGTCACGGCTACCTGAGCAGCGCGACGTGCGGCGACGCCCTCTTTCATGAGCCTGCCTGCATAGATGAGCACACGCGTGCTTGCACCTTCGCTCAGACCGTAATCACCAAGGTTCCGCACCTTCTCACCCAGCTTGGCCAGCTGTTCCGCAGTGTCCTCATCACAACCGGACTCGTGAAGGATGATCGCCTTCTCAATCTCAGGTGACGGGAAGTTGAACTCAATGGCCACAAAACGCTGTCGTGTCGAGTGCTTCAGGTCTTTGGTGGCGGACTGGTAGCCCGGGTTGTATGAGATCACCATCAGGAAACCATCAGCGGCTTCAATCATCTGGCCAAGCTTGTCGATGGTCAGCGTGCGACGGTGGTCAGTGAGGGAGTGGATCATCACCGTAGTGTCTTTCCGTGCCTCAACCACTTCGTCCAGGTAGCAGATGCCCCCGGCCTTCACTGCGCGAGTCAGGGGACCGTCGCTCCAGCGGGTGCCGTCGGTGTCAATCAAATATCGGCCAACAAGGTCAGATGCAGTCAGGTCTTCGTGGCAAGCAACAGTGACCAGAGGGATGCCCTCTTCTTTACCGTGCTTACGAACTATCCCTTTGCTCTGCGTGCTGAGAAGCCATGCCATGTGCTCCACAAAACGAGTCTTTCCGGTTCCAGTTGGTCCTTTAAGAAGGATCGGAATCTGCTCGTTATAGGCCGCGATAAAGAGATCGATCTCATCCGAATGTGGGATGTAAAACGGCTCTTCTTCGACGTAATACTCTTCAACCTTGGTCTCGGTGAAGCTCGTACCTGCCTGCGTCATCTAGTTGTGCCTTCCACCGGTGCGTTCGCACCACATATTTTCGATAGTGGATCTGAGTTGTTTCAGATCCCCATCGTTATTAATGATCACGTCGCCACGTTGAACCCGCTCATCCTGCGCCATCTGCGAGGAGATACGAGCTTCAATCTCGGCTGCCGAGATCCCGTCGCGTTCAATAAGGCGGTTTTCAACCGTCTGGCGTGGCGTCGTCACAACCCACACCTCATCGAACATCGACTCCCATTGAGCCTCGAACAAGACTGCAGCTTCCACAACGGTTACTGCGATTTCCTGCTCTAGATTCCTATTTAATTGTTCCCTCACCGATTTTCCGATGAGCGGCCAAACAATGCCTGTCAGCTCACTCATGCGGTTTGAATCGCTAAAGACGATTTGGCCAAGAGCTTTCCGGTCGATCTCGCCGTCATCGGCAACCAGCCCGTCTCCGAACGCTTTTACGATTGCGTTGAATCCGGTAGATCCCTTCCGATAAGTCTCCCAACCCACCTGATCAGCATCGATGAAAACCGCTCCCAGATCTCTGAGAATTACAGTCACGGAGCTTTTCCCCGTCCCGATGCCTCCGGTCAGGCCAATAGCTAGCATTAGCCTCTCCGTTCAAGCCACAAGGGGGTATTCTATTCCCGCCTAAAAACAAGGGTCAATTGAACTGCGCGCATAAGCGCGGTTTACGAGAGCGAATCTGGGGCAATTTATGGCCTGTTCTGAGGGCTAAATCATGTGCCAAGTCTTCGGTAGCGGCGGGTCTAAGACCCGCTTCTTAAATGCCGACTCAATCGCCATTTTCCTACGCCGTGCACTGCCGAAAAGCGGGTCTTAGACCTGCCGCTACCGTTATGTCGCAGCTCCTGCAGACATCCCCCCACCCCTATCGTGCTACGATTTTTCTCCAATATGACGCCTCTCACCAGAAATAACTCATGAACGAACAACTCCGTTCGCTACCCAGTGTGGAAAGACTGCTCTCAGCGCCTGAGATTGTGGCGCTAGAGGCCGGGTTTGCCCACGATTCTGTTGTTGCGCTTGTGCGCGAGAAACTCGACGACGTGCGCAAGGAGATCCTCGACGGCGCAGAGCGGCCTGATGATGCGGCGATTGTCCAACGAGTAGTGAGCGCTGCCAGTTCTACGTTCACTTCATGGCCCAATCGCGTAATCAACGCCACCGGCGTAATCATTCACACCAATCTAGGTCGCGCACCGCTGAGTGACGCTGCCGCAGAAGCTGCAAAGCAGGCGGCAGTTGGCTACACAGACCTGGAAATCTCGCTCGCATCAGGCAAAAGAGGCTCCAGATACGCCCATATCTCAGAGCTTCTATCCAGGGTAACCGGCGCTGAAGCGGGTGTTGTAGTCAATAACAACGCTGCCGCAGTGATGCTGGTACTCGCGGCGCTGGGCAGCGGCAAAGAAGTGGTGGTCTCACGCGGCGAGGCCGTGGAGATTGGCGGTGGTTTCCGGATTCCGGACGTGCTGCTCCAGTCTGGCTGCAAGCTTGTTGAGGTGGGCACAACCAATCGCACCTACGCGAAAGATTTTGAGAATGCGGTAACCCCGGAGACCGCCGCCTTCCTTAAGGTGCACGCCAGCAACTTCAAGGTGATGGGTTTCACATCGGAACCCGGAATCGATGAGATTTCCGAGGTCGGAAACCGCCACGGAATCCCGCTGCTTCACGACCTTGGTAGTGGCGCTCTGCTGGACACCGCAGAGTACGGATTGGCACCGGAACCAATGGTCCAGAAGAGCATTGCGGACGGAACATCCCTGGCAATGTTCTCCGGTGACAAACTGCTCGGTGGTCCACAGTGCGGAATCATTGTGGGAAGCAAGGATCTGGTGGGCAAGATAAGCGGTCACCCACTCATGCGCGCGCTGCGTGTGGAAAAGTCCACTCTCGCATCGCTGTCGGAAACGCTACTTTCGTTCTTGCGCGGTACCGCAACCGATGAAATCCCTGTCTGGCAGATGATCTCAGCGCCACTTGATTCAATTCAGGCCCGAGCAGCCGATTGGCAGGCGAGTCTGCTCAAATCCAATATCGACTCAGAAATTGAAGAAGCGCGCTCCGCCATCGGCGGCGGTAGCCTTCCCGGCGAATCGCTGCCATCAGTTACTCTTACCATCAAGCCAATCAAGTCCCCGGATAGCTTCCTCGCAGCAATGCGAAAAAGCCAACCTCCGGTTGTCGGCAGGATTGAGAACGACCTGATCAAGTTCGATCCACGCACGGTGCTGCCCGGTGAAGATGATGCGTTGTTGGCGTCAATTATGTCAGCATTTGAGGAATTGAAAAGCTAAATTGCCCCGAGCCCGACGCAAGAAGCCCCCACGCAACGCGCCGCCGCCAATACGCGGTGCCGGTCCCGTCGAATATGAGCTTGACCTTCACGGCGAACGAGTTATCGATTCAATGCCGCGGATTGAGACGCACATTCGTCGCAATCACGCGGTTGGCCAGCCGTGGGTCCACATTATTCACGGCCGCGGTGCTGGAGTACTCAGAGCCGCGGTCCAGGACTTCCTCAAGAAGCACAAACTGGTTGGCCGGTTCTACTTCGCCCCACCCACCACCGGCGGCGACGGCGTAACCATCGCAGAACTCGAGTACGGACAGCAGCGCTCAACGCGACGTGAGATCGACAGTCGCGGCGGACCACAAGATCTCGACGAGTAGTCAGCACCAAGTAGACACTGACCGACAACTCGGATAGCGTCGGCTCCAGAGCGCAGCATATTGACACTATTTGAGCACCGACGGGCAGAGATCGCGAAACGAACGGCCCCCCTTGCCGCTCGCATGCGCCCGCGAACACTCTCAGAAGTCGTTGGTCAGAATCACCTGATCGGCGAAGGTCGCGCACTGCGCTCAGTGATCGAATCCGGCCATCTGCCGTCCATGATCTTTTGGGGACCACCTGGCACCGGGAAGACCACACTGGCGCAGATCATCGCCGGGATGTCGGCCTCCCATTTCGAAACGATCTCCGCCGTAACCAGCGGCGTGAAAGACATCCGCCGCGTCACTAGCGAAGCGCGCGACCGGCTCGGCGGAAACGGCCTCTCCACAGTGCTGTTTATCGATGAGATTCACCGCTTCAACAAGTCACAACAGGATGCCCTGCTACCCCACGTGGAAGACGGCACCATCACGCTCATTGGTGCGACCACGGAGAACCCATCGTTCGAGGTGATCGGCCCGCTCCTCTCTCGCGCTCGTGTCTTCACCCTGCGATCACTTGAAGATAGCGACATCCAAGACCTGATAGGCCGCGCCCTGATTGATGTGACGTCAGGCATTGGCTCTTCAAACGTCGAAGTGGACGATGAAGCATTGGAGCTAATCGCAGTCATCTCCGGTGGTGATGCCAGAATCGCACTCGACTCGCTGGAACTGGCTGCATGGGCCGCCGAGTCTGAAGAGCACGAAGGCCCGCCAACGATCTCCAAGACCATCGTTGAAGAAGCACTCCAGCGACAGGCCAGATACGACAAATCCGGCGACTCCCACTACGACACAATCTCAGCGTTCATCAAGTCCATTCGCGCCTCAGACCCAGATGCAGCGGTCTACTGGCTCGCCAGAATGATCGACGCTGGTGAGGATGTCATGTTTATTGCGCGCCGACTGGTTATCTCAGCCGCAGAAGACGTCGGTCTCGCCGACCCTAGCGCCCTGAACTTCGCTGTCGCCTGTCAGCAGGGCGTACACCTGATCGGCATGCCCGAAGCGCGTATTTTACTGGCTGAGGCCACTATCTACCTTGCATCTGCCCCCAAGAGTAACTCTGCCTACTCCGCCATCAACGAAGCGCTGGGCGATATCGAGAAGAATGGATCCCCCCCGGTGCCCATGCATCTACGCAATGCGCCCACCAAACTCATGAAAGAGTTGGGCCACGGTGACGGATACAAATATCCACACGATTTCGACGGTGGATTTACTGAAACATCCAATCTGCCTGAGACGCGCGAAGGCGCAAGGTATTACCATCCCCGTGATCAAGGCTACGAACCGCGCATCGCGGAGCGACTGAAGCGATGGTGGAAAGACCGCTACGAATAGATCGACGGAGCTTCGATAGCGGTCCAACACAATCGAGTTTGAAAAGGATCAAGTGACATGAAAGCTGCAGTACTTCACGAGACCAACACACCCATCCGAATTGACGATGTGACGCTCGATAATCCTGATGCTGGGGAAGTAATCGTGCGCACCATGGCCGCAGGCGTATGCCACTCTGACCTGCATCTGGTTGAAGGCCTCATCACCATGCCCCTGCCCTGCCTGCTGGGTCACGAATCTGCTGGTGTCGTCGAGAAGGTCGCTCCGGGGTTACGGACTTCCAGCCCGGCGACCATCTCATTGGTTGTCTTTCAATGTTCTGCGGCAAGTGCGAAAGGTGTCTATCCGGTCGTCCCAACATCTGCCTGAATCGGCCTGCCCGAGGAGCCGACGACAAGCCCAGGGTCACCCTTGATGGCAAATCAGTCATCCAGTTCGCCAACATCGGCGGCTACGCAGAGCAGATGCTGGTCCACGAAAACACGCTGGTAAAGATCGATAAAGATGTCAGCTTTGAAGTAGTTGCTCTAATCGGCTGTGGCGTCACAACCGGCGTAGGCGCAGTACTCAACCCAGCGAAAGTCGAGGCCGGCAGTTCCGTCGCAGTCTTCGGCGTCGCAGGCATCGGCCTCTCCGCCATCCAGGGCGCCCGCATCGCTGGCGCAATCAAGATCATCGCCGTGGACCTTGCCGAGCACAAACTCGCAAACGCACTGGAAGTTGGCGCAACCCACGTCGTCGACGCCAGCTCCCACGATCCAGTTGAAGCAGTGCGAGAGCTAACCGGCGGCGGCGTCGACTACGCATTCGAAGCCGTGGGTATCAAAGAGACCTCTGAGCAGGCTTACCAGGCCACGCGTAACGGCGGGGTCTGCACAATTGTTGGCGTGCTGCCAGAAGGCGTGAACATCGAAATCGACGGTCGATCACTCCTCAGTGAGAAGCGACTACAAGGCTCCTCAATGGGCTCAAACCGATTCCGCATCGACATGCCTCGTTACATAGAGATGTACCGCCAGGGCAATCTCATGGTCAACGAAATCATCACCCGCCGCGGCAGATTAGAGGACATAAACGAACTCTACGCAGCCCAGAAAAACCGAGAAGAAGCCCGCTCAGTAATCCTCTTTGATTAGGTGGGCTGCTCGCCGCCTCGCGGCCAGTGCCCGTGCGGCAGGCACAACGAAGGTTCATGGATCCCCGGCGCACTCCCAATCTGCCCGTCCCGGGATGCCCATACGCACGTCCAGTGCTGTAGTGGGTAGCTTGGCTGGGGTGGAAAGGTGAAAAACGCCACCGGGACGATCAATTGCCAGCGACGAAAGTCGCCACGCAAGAGACGTAAACCAGATCCCGAAATCTGCGCAACCAGCGCAACTGATTTCGGTCTCCTGGCCCCGGACGTTTGCGAATAGCATTCGAATCACACGTGATTCGAATGCTATTCAAGAGCCGCAAGGATCTGTGCTCACGGACTTTAGAGGCGTGCCTCTAGCGAGTGTCGCCCATACCATCGGGTCACAGTAGTGACCCTGCGGGAGCGAGCGACATTGACGACTGGTCGATCCTGACACAGATATCCAAGCTGGTAGCAACCAAACATCCTTGAGACGACGGAACGCTAGTCACGTCCTGAACATATGGCGCAGGGCTCCGTCCAATCAAGCTGCAGTCCCGATCCATCGGGATCAGAGTAAACGGTGTGAACGAAGGCATAATTCTTGAGCAATCCTGCCAGAATGCACACCTCCCATCGGAAGGGAAAACAATCCGAAAATTGACCTCGCCGTCAGACCTGCGCGCGACGCACACGCCAAACATCGCGCACCAAGACAAGCAAAGACCCGCAGGAGCGATGGCCCACCTCCAGCAGCCTGGCAGTATCTCGCAAAACCGAAATCAGCCCCGCAGCCAATTCAACGCGCCCATGCTTGATGAGGGGCTGCTCTGCATTGCCCCTCTCCCATCTGGGGAGAGGGCCAGGGTGAGGGGGGCTGTTCGCCGCCTCGCGGCCTGTACCCGTGCAGCAGGCATCTAGACACGCGCAAACTTCTGCAACCGATTATTGCCACCAACCTCGGCCACGTAAATCGACTCTTCGCTATCGATGAACACACCGTGCGGCCCGTTGGTAAAGCGGCCAGGACCCTCGCCCTTTTCGCCCCACCGACCAATAAGATCACCGTCCAGCGTCCGCACTTCAACGCCCTGCCCACCTACGATGTGCATCACGCCGTGTGAGTCGATTACTGCATCGTTAGCGCCGGCAACGTCTGACCATTCGCGCTGGTACTCACCCTGGGTGTTGAATATCTGGCATCGATTGTTTGTGCGATCCATCACGTACACGTTGTCATCGGCATCAACCAGCACGTGGTGCGGCAGGTTGAACTCGCCGGGTCCGGTACCGGCCTTGCCGGTGATCTCTTCGCCCCGCCAGGCCTGAATAAAGACTGGATCGCCAGCGCCAAACGATAGAATATGTTCGCCACCCTCGGTGAACCGATGCACTCGATTCTGGCCGTAGCCGTCCGAAACCCAGATGTCGCCGTCGCGCGATTGCGTTGCTCTTGTGCACATGTTGAACGGACCGCCGGGAGGCCCAACAACGCCCTCAGTGCCCATGCTCATCAACACATCGCCTGAAAGTGAATACTTCGTCACTGTGTGGTGACCACAGTCGGCGTGGAATATCTCATCGTCGCCATTAACCCACAGGCCGTGCGGAGACGAGAACGCGCCCTCGTGTCGCTTCTCGATCAGCTTGCCTGATCGGTCGAATACCAGCATGTGGCCTGTGCCCTGCTGAATGTTGCCAATGGAACCATCGGCATGGGGATCGCGCACCACGGTGTATATGTTGCCCTGCGAGTCACCAGCAACGTCTGCTGAGACGCCTTCTATTTCGTAGTCCGGCCAGCCCGCCACAAACTCATACCGGTAATCGCCAGCTCCCCACTCTGTCGCCATTGCCTCAGCCCCTCTTTGTTTTATATGCCTATACGGCAGGCACCTTGCGGGCGATTATAGACCTGATATTGCCGTAGTGCGGGCTTCTATCCCGCACTAAAGACGTCGACTGATAGCCCGCGTACGTAATCAAGAGACGGCGCGCTCTAGGTTGAGCGATGAGATATCGACCGGAGACTGTCCATTGGCGATCAAACCGGCCATAGCCACAGCCGTGACCGCTGAGTAGTGAATGCCTTCCGAGGCGTGGCCAGCGGCAACAAATACGTTGTCCCAGAGCGGTGCGGCACCCACGTATGGCCTACCGTCAGGCGTGATTGGTCGTAGACACGCGGTCTGGCCGGATATTCCGGCTGTGGCCACACGGTCAGATATCGCTGCTCCCTGAGACAGGAGCAACTCGCGCGCCTCAGAGGTGGTTGAACGATCGAACCCTACCGCTTCTTTGGTCGCCCCAACTGCTGTGTCAGTAAGACGCTTCTTGATGATGGAGCCCTGCACCTCAATCACCGATAGCCCAACGTTCAATTCTGGGCCATCGTCTGCTGTAGATGGATCCAGATAGACCAGCTGGCCGCGCTGAGGGGTTATCGGGAGCGACGATCCAATCCACTCTGCCGTTGCGCCTGTCCACGGTCCCATCGAAAGCATTACTTTGCCGGCAGTCAGCGTTGTCCCGTCCTCTAACGTGACGCCTGATGCAGTGCCATCGGCATCGCCTTGCACCAGCCCAGTAACTCTCCCAGAGACCACCTTCGCACCGTGCTTCTCAGCAGCCTGCATCGCAGATACCGTGAGTCGATACGAGTCCAGCGTTGGCTCACTGTCTGACCTGAGCGCCCCGACTATATCGGCGGTCACCCACGGTGTGATCTGCCGCACGTCTTCTGGTGATATCCACTCCATCGCAACGCCCTCAGATGCTCGCAGGGCTTGCCAATCACGTAGCTCCAAGGCGCCTGTCTCGTAGAGAGCACACCGCAGGAACGGAGCGTCCTCAAAACCGTGATCGATACCCGTCTCTTCCGGGAGCGCAGTAGCCAGTCCACGGTGCAATTCCAGGCTCGCGGGCGATAGCGCCAGCATCGCCGGATCATATGTGTGCGAATACGGTGTCAGCCATCCTCCTGAAGTACCGGATGCGCCGCTAGCGATGGCATCAGCCTCCACCAGGGTGACACTGGCCCCGCCCTTCGCGAGTTCATACGCAGTCAGACAGCCAATGACGCCGCCACCCACAATAAGCACATCAGGGGAACTACTATTTGTCATTTAATCTCCTATTGGCGTTGGATCTCCGTCCGCTCAATCCACCAGCACAAGTACCCACACAACAACAATATTGATCAGCGCGATCGCCACAGCAAACGATCCAAGACCTTTCGCCTGCCCAGACAGCTCATGCTGCTCCAAACTTATTCGATTGACTACCGTTTCGACGGCGCTGTTAACCACTTCCACCAGTATAGCCAGCAAGATCGAACCGATCAGCAGCGCGCGTTCCACACCAGAGTCGCCCAGCCATATGGCCAGCGGCACTCCCGCGATAAGCAGTATCAACTCCTGCTGAAACGCCCGCTCGTTGCGAAGCATGAACCCGAAACCCTTTGACGAATAGCGGCTTGCGTTCAGAAGGTGAAGCGGGTTGAGAATTCTCAACAATGAGTTCAATTGAGATGACTCGTCAAGTTCATAACGACAAGAGTCCGCGGCGATCACGCTCGATGCGCCAGTCTTTCAAGATCTGGCGATCGTGTACAAATGCGAGGTCCGGCAAATCGCCCACATCAAACATGCGGGCATCAGAGGTCTCATCGCCAGCGCCGATAGTCCCGCCAACCTGCGTCGCATCGTAAACCGCCAGCACTACAGCGCGTCCAACTTCTGAGTAAAGGCCAACGAGCCAGTTGACGCGCGCGATTACGAATGTCTCTTCAACCACTTCCCTCACAGCGGCCTCAGCAACGTCTTCACCTCGGTTCACATAGCCAGATGGGAAGCTCCACTTGCCGATGTGCGGCTCAATCGCTCGCTTAACCAGAATGATGGAGTTTTCATCCGAGACAATACACGCCGCCGCAAGCTTCGGATCCTGATACGCCGGACGCTCGCAATCAAGACAGAGTGACAGCCCATCGATGGCCGTACGTAACTCGCCACCACAGAAGGCGCAAAACTTGGGGTCGTGATATCTATGCAACCGGCTCTCCATACAGAATCTAATCGAGCCAACTTAGCATACGGGGAGTGCGACCTACTGGACTATCTAGTTGCCAAATGACGCCCGAAGTCTCGCTGACGCCTCATTCAGCGCCTTACGGCCATCGCTGAACTTGGCGGGCTGGAGATTGAAGCCGTGGATCATGCCGTCGTATCGGGTGCAGACGGTGTCCACACCTGCCGCAGATAGTGCGGCGCCGTAGGACTCGCCTTCATCGCGAAGCGGGTCGTACTCAGCCGTGAATATCGTGGCGTCGGGGAGACCTGAGAGATCGGGTGCACGCAGCACTGACGCAAGCGGGTTCTGCGGGTCGCCATCCGGTCCGATGTAGTGATCCCAGAACCACTCCATAGAGTCCCGCGTCAGAAAGTAGTCCTCCCCACGGGTTCTGTACGATTCCGTTGTGAAATCGCGGTCGGTTACCGGGGTGAACATTACCTGATGGCAGATATCCGGACCGCCCTCATCGCGTGCCTTGAGCGCCACGGCAGCGGCCAGGTTTCCGCCTGCCGACGTACCTGAGACGGCAACCTTCGAGGCGTCCCCACCAAGTTCGCTGGCATGATCAACCATCCACTCCAACGCCGCATAGCAGTCATCGAGCGGCTCCGGAAAACGCGCCTCTGGCGATAGTCGATACTCCACCGATACAGCTACGCACCGCGCTCCGTTCACCAGCCCGCGCATTGAGGCGTCCTCCGTGATCACATCACCCAATACCCAGCCACCACCGTGGATTCCCAGCAACATCGGCAGTCCATCATCGTCTGACGGTCTGTACACGCGCACTTTGAGGATGCCTGCAGGTCCAGGAATCTCGCGATCCTCTACGTAGTGCACCTTCTCAGGTGGTGGCGGATCAGCAGGCCGTCGATCTACGTGCCCATGCCGAGCCTGCTGCGGCGTCTGCGTATTGTTCTCCGGAACGCCAAGACTCCGTATAAACTCGAGCTCAGCTTTGGCCTGTGGATGTAGGGGCATGTGTAGCACTCACTCTCGATGCGTTTGCAATTCAAGAGCGAATTGTACTTGTGAAACGTAGTTGAAGAAAAACAAACGGCGGGAGCTCTTACGACGCCCGCCATCCGGGGATACCGACATTCACGGTCCATCACCGGCTTCTGGCGCTCTGCCGGGACGAGACCGAGTACGGTAACGGCCTAAGGCCGCCGCGCTGGATCAATGTCGATCAGCCCAGTGAATCATTTCAAACGGCCTATCGCTATTGCATACACCGCAACTGATGCGGGCCTGGGATACCGGCAGCGTTTGCGGGTTTCACGTAGTAGCGGCCGCACGGCGCTGGCGGAATGTTCAACTCGAAAGCTGCCCGTGGGCGACGGTTGCGAACGATAAGGGTGCCGCTCAAGAAGAGCAAGTCACTGACCCCCCGCTGCCGTAAGCCTGATGTTCTTTCCCGCTGCATGAATTAAATACAAAACCCCGCGTATGGCCGGGGTCAATTTCGAACAATGGTGGGCACGGGATGACTCGAACATCCGACCTCCACTTTATCAGAGTGGCGCTCTAACCAACTGAGCTACGCGCCCGCGTAGTTTGGGTCACCCAGCTCGCTGTTGCTGAGTTCCAGAATGAGATTTTACTCTCAATTACTGTCTGAATAAATAGCGCTATCACACATATTCAGTCAATTGTCAGCTCAACTTCATCCACAAAAAAAGACTCGGATTAATACCGAGTCTTTTTCGTGACCTTAGTCAACTGAATAGTGAAAGGAAAGACACACGTCGTGATCTTCGAAAAGTTTAGTCTTCAGTTTCTTTTGTTTTGGGATTGACACCGAAGTGTCTCTCCCGGTTATGTAACCAGTACTCATGATCTAGCGGAACTGTTTCGCTTTCGGATAAGAGCCCCTTCTACACTGGATTCGCTAGGCAAATCAGAGAGAATCTCGCTCAATTACTTACTCGCTGGCAGTTCAAGTACTGATCGACCTGGATGACTCGCATGGTTATTGATCTGTCCTCAATCGGACAGTTCAGCCATGGAGAATCTCCTTAGAAAGGAGGTGATCCAGCCGCACCTTCCGGTACAGCTACCTTGTTACGACTTCGTCCCAGTCATCAGCTTCACTCTCGGCGCCTGCCTCCTAATAAAAGGTTGGCCCAGCGACTTCAAGTGCTTCCGACTTCCATGACGTGACGGGCGGTGTGTACAAACCCCGGGAACGTATTCACCGCAGTGTGCTGACCTGCGGTTACTAGCAACTCCACGTTCATGCAGGCGGGTTTCAGCCTGCAATTCCAACTGGGGCCGGCTTTTTCGGATTAGCTCCACCTTGCGGCTTAGCAACCGTCTGTACCGGCCATTGTAGCGTGTGTGTAGCCCAGGACGTAAGAGTCATGATGACTTGACCTCATCCCCACCTTCCTCCCTTGCGGGCAGTCTGGTCAGAAAAAACAACTGACCACGGGGGTTGCGCTCGTTGCGAGACTTAACCCAACACCTCACGGCACGAGCTGACGACAGCCATGCAACACCTGTGCAAGCTTCCTTGCGGATCTCTTACTTTTCAGTTCGATACTACTTGCATGTCAAGCCCTGGTAAGGTTCTTCGCTTAGCATCGAATTAAACCACACGCTCCGCTGCTTGTGCGGGGTCCCGTCAATTCCTTTGAGTTTTAGCCTTGCGGCCGTAGTCCCCAGGCGGGATGCTTAACGCGTTAGCTACGGCCCAGAGGGGGTCGATACCCCCCAGACCTAGCATCCATAGTTTAGGGCGTGGACTACCCGGGTATCTAATCCGGTTTGCTCCCCACGCTTTCGCCCCTCAGTGTCAGATGTATCCCAGAAGACCGCTTTCGCCACTGGTGTTCCTACCGATATCTACGCATTTCACCACTACACCGGTAATTCCGTCTTCCTCTGATACCCTCAAGTCTGCCAGTTTTGCTCGACCTCTCCCGGTTGAGCCGGGAGATTTCACAAACAACTTAGCAGACCACCTACGGGCCCTTTACGCCCAGTAATTCCGGACAACGTTTGCCACCTACGTATTACCGCGGCTGCTGGCACGTAGTTAGCCGTGGCTTATTCCTCAGGTACCGTCCTTGCTCTTCCCTGAGAAAAGAAGTTTACAACCCTAAAGCCTTCATCCTTCACGCGGCGTCGCTGCATCAGGCTTTCGCCCATTGTGCAAGATTCCCTGCTGCTGCCTCCCGTAGGAGTGGGGGCCGTGTCTCAGTCCCCCTCTGGCTGGTCGTGCTCTCACACCAGCTATCCGTCTTCGGCTTGGTAGGCCATTACCCCACCAACTACCTG
>CAUZJA010000023.1:0-21048 GCA_963579925.1 Dehalococcoidia bacterium
GCCCAAAAGTCTCCGAGCCATCCGAGCCGCAAACCCGCCAACACTGGTGATCGCACTCAACGGCTTGATTGAGCCGCCCACACCACGGATCGCGTCCAGAGCGTCCTCCGCACTGGTCGCAAGGTTGTCGAATCTATCGATGAGCCGGTTCAGCTTGCGAAGGATCAGGATGCCGTACACCAGTACAAACGACATGCTAGTGAGTGCCAGAATTATGAAGACAATTATGAGAATGTCTCTGATCAGAGACACCGTCTCGGTTGATGTCAGAAGTAACAGACTTGGCATTGGATATCCCGCTCACTTTGAACGATTTTATCAGGAATGATCCCGAAATATCAATAACTAATAAGTTATCCCTTATTAGTTATTTGCTTTATAATCAGTTGCCGACCAATAACCCTGGCTGGCACTTCCTGCAGAAGTTTGTGACACGCTGATTCGCCGTGATCGCCGATATCTCGTACCCGCAGACTGGGCACGGTTTCCCACCCTTACCGTGAACGTTTAGGTAGCGTCGTTCCTTCTTATGAATGTTCTCACCTATCTTGTTCCGCAAAAGCTCAAATGCCTCACGTGGAACTCGGAAAACAGCCTCATGCAGTCGCGCTATCTCCTCATCAGACAACGCCGTTTTCTTCTTGTACGGATGTAGCCCGGCGGCATTCAGAATCTCATCGGCATAAGCGTTTCCCACTCCCGATACGAGACCCCACGTGTCAGAATGCCTTTGATTTCCCCACGAAACGGCCGTAGCGCCTCTTTAAACTCCGCTAGAGACATCACCGCGTCCAGCACGTCAGGATCCTGCTCCTCCACGCGTGGCGTCTTATCCACCTGCTCCGGGCGCAGGCAATACACCATCCCCATGCGCTTCTGATCGAAATACCTGAGTTGATGACCATCGTCGAAGTCAAAAGTCACCGTCACCGTCACCGACTTCAGAAGCTTCTCTTCCGGCTCGGTGTAGCGCAGTCCACCCGTGAGCATCGGGTTGATGAGCACCACCCGCTCGCCAGACAGCTCGATGAACAACAACTTCCCATGCCGCGTCATCGCAACAATCTCACGACCAACGATATCGTCAGAAAACCGCTCACCCGTCAGATTGCGCAACACCAGCGGCCGAGTCTCCCGAGCGCCAGTTATCGACCGCCCCACAAGTCGAGGCTGCAAGTACTCAAGAACAACCTGCAGATCCGGCGCCTCCGGCATTCAATCACTCCTAGACTGGCCACCAGATGATCAATCCATCCCAAGAGCCAGATTCTCCCATAACTCCCGCCCATACAACGGAAAGTCCACATAAAAGGAAAGGCCCCCGAACAATCGAGGGCCTCCCTGTTTTATCTTCTATATGCCCGTGCGGCAGGCACTATTCGAGGAAGTCTCGAAGTTTGCGGGATCGAGTAGGGTGGCGTAGCTTCCGCAGCGCCTTCGCCTCAATCTGCCTGATGCGCTCTCGAGTAACGCTGAACTCACGTCCAACCTCCTCAAGTGTGCGACTACGACCATCCTCAAGTCCAAACCGGAGCTGAAGAACACGTCGCTCACGCTGGCTCAGCGTCCCAAGAACATCATCCACCTGCTCTTTCAGCAAGTGGTACGATGCAGCCTCAGCCGGCGCCAGCGCCTGCTGATCTGGAATAAAATCACCAAGGTGAGAGTCCTCCTCCTCGCCAATCGGCGTCTCAAGGGAAACCGGCTCCTGAGAGATCTTCAGAATCTCACGAACCTTCTCAGCCGTAACTTCCATATCGCGACCAATCTCCTCAGAGGTTGGCTCCCGACCGTACTCCTGAACCAAACGACGGCTCACGCGGAGCAGCTTGTTGATCGTCTCAACCATGTGCACCGGAATACGAATCGTTCGTGCCTGGTCGGCAATCGCTCGGGTAATGGCCTGTCGAATCCACCAGGTTGCGTACGTAGAGAACTTGTAGCCCTTGCGGTACTCAAACTTCTCCACTGCTCTGATCAATCCAATGTTCCCTTCCTGAATCAAGTCCAGGAGAGACATGCCACGTCCGATGTACTTCTTAGCGACAGACACCACCAGCCTGAGGTTCGCCTCGGCCAGGTGACGCTGCGACTTCTCACTCTCTTCCCGCACCCTTGCCAGGTGTGAGTTGAACAGCAGTTCGTACATATCCAGCTTGCGAGAGACCTCGTCGTCCTTAATGTACTTAGCAATATCCTTCAACTTTGGATCGCCGTCTAAGGCGGTCTTCACTTCGGGCGGAACCAGCCGTGACAGGTTCGAAATCTGAACTAATTGCGGCTGCACTTCTTCAAGATCAATGCTCAACGCATCAGATAGGTAAGCAATCAGCTCTTCCTTGTCTGGCCCGTCAATCAGCGCACGGAACTCCGGTTCGTTCATCACACGACTCAGCGTCATGGGACCGGTGTAACCAAGGTAGCGGGCGATTGCGTCCACTGCCTTGTGGTGCGAGCTCAGTCGATTGATGATCTCGCGGGTAGAAGCGCTGGCACGTGGCCGACGTTCGTCCTCACCCTGCAGATCAGCCTCAACAATCATCAGATGCTTCTCAAGCTCCATCGAACGAGCCAGTACGCGCTCGTCCAGAGCGGTCAGCAGGTTTACCCGGCCAATCTCGCGGAGGTACATGCGCACCGGGTCATCGGTGAGCTCAGTCTCGGGGGTCTGATCGCCCCACTCTTCCGCCCTCGTCGCCTCGTGCTGGGCGGCTCGGCCGGCTTCCCACTGATCAAGCTCAGAAACACTGAGCATTCCAGGGGTAGGTGCTAACGATCGAGAGTTATCGTCGTTAGTGTCAGCATCATAATCCTGGCTTGGAAGGCCAGGGGCAAATTGGACGACATCTACGTCTTCAGCCAGGTCATCGGCGACGATAGTGTCATCTTCGCGTGGTCGTGCTCGTCTGGGCATAGGTTAGCGTTGCCTCACGAATAAATTCTTCAGTCGATCGTTCGTCTCAAGGGCGTTACCAGCCACAATCTCTTGTGTCTGATCCACCTCACCATCATCAGTCCCGGTCGCCATATCCTCTAGTACCCGCACCTCTTGACTCTTAAGTAACCGCAGGTGCCGTTCATGGAGGCGGTGAACGCACTCGCTAATGTCGGCTACTCTGTTCGGTTGGTCGGCGGGCGGAAGCTCACGGCCGGTTATCTGATCCAGACGCTCTTCAAGGTCTGGTGTTAGTGAAGTCTTCAACTTATCAATTGTATCTGATGTTCTCCACAGGGCAAAAAGCGCCCGGTTCTCTGCATCCTCAAATATCTCCTCCGGCAAGTCATCCGCAAACTCACTTAAATCTGGATACGCTATAACCAGGCTGATCAGATGTTCCTCCAGAGTGGCAGCCGCCCCACTTTGGGCAAGCGGACCCTCTTTAGGGATCTGCGTCGGCTGCGCACGAGCGCGTGGCTGACGTCGAGCCTGCGTTGTCCGAATCTGCGATGCATTCGACCGAAGTTGTTCGACGGTGATATCGAGCCGCTCTGAAAGCTCCATCAGGTATCGATCCTGCTCGTAAGGGTTTTCGACTGCCGCTATCAGCGGGAATAGCTTTCCGGTGATGCTGCTCTTCCCCGCCGGCGTCCTGGGGTCAAACTGCTTCACATACGCATCCATCAGCCATCGCAGCAGCGGCATCGCCGTATTCAGCGCATCCTGCCACTCGTTCGGCGAGTTGCGAATTGCCTCGTCGGGGTCATTGCCCGACTGCAATCGCGCGATCTTGATCTCTAGCGTCGACCGCCGCCCTGCACCTCCGCCGTTTGCGCCAAATGCGCCCCAAACGGTCTCAAGGCTGTTCAGCGTGGCCGCCTGTCCTGCGGCATCTGAGTCCAACGAGAGAATTACCGTGTCGGCCATGCTGGATACTTGCGACACCTGATCCGAAGTGATCGCAGTCCCCATGGACGCAACAACGTTCTCGAAGCCGTGCTCGTGCGCCGCAATGACGTCCATGTAGCCCTCAACGACCACCACTGTCCGCGATGTGCGAATGTGCTTATCGGCCCAGTTGAGCCCGTACAAAATGCGTGACTTATCGAATAGCTCTGTACGAGATGTGTTCAGGTACTTCGGCTGAGACCCGTCCAATTCACGAGCGCCAAACCCAACAACTCGCCCCTCAACGTCGCGAATCGCAATCGTCAAACGACCCGTGAACATGTCGCGCCAACCGCCGTCGACCGACGGCACCATCAACCCCGCGGACACCGCTGACCGGGCAGAAACATTGCTCGTCTTCAGGTGGCCTGCCAGCGTATCCATCCCAGACGGCGCCAACCCCATATCGCGTCGCCGAGCAGCATCCATATCGATACCACGATTAGCCAGATACTCCTGTGCATCCGCCCCTGCTGCCGACCGCAACTGCGTCCAGAAATACCCCAGCGCAATATCATTCGCCTCAACAAGCGGAGAAGCCGCCGCCCGCTGGGCAGACTCCTTGTTATCCAGCTCAATCCCCGCAGCCTTCGCCCCCCGCTGCAGCGCCTCCCGGAAATCCACGTCATCCCGCTTCATAATGAACGAAATAACATCGCCACCAGTCGCACACGACCCAAAGCACCGCCACGACTGCGAATCCGGAAACAAAACAAACGAAGGCGTCCGCTCAGCATGGAACGGACAATTCGCCTTCGGAGTGCGCGACCGGGTATCGAGATCAACCGTCTCGCCAACCACCTGGACAATGTCCAGCGCCCGCTTTACTTCATCAACCTGTGACACAGATCACTTCTCTAGAAATTCTTGGTGACTGCTTCGCAGTATAGGCAGTGCGTGGGGTAAACCGATCAACGTGTTGTCAACGCCTATCCACATGCACCTCACATTCGCCATCCCTGCGGAGGCAGGGACCCAGGATTTTGGTTCCCCTTTGCGGGGTGAGGAGCGAGGCGAATTGTTATCGGTAGGTGGAGGGCGTTCCTATGTGGTGGTTCCCTGCCTCCGCAGGGATGGCAGACGCCCACACCAACACTGACATCAACCACCCAAAATACAAACCGCAAAATGTCACCCTGAGGAGCGACGCCCCGGGAGCGACGTGAGGGTCTCTGCCGGTCCTGCCCGACGCGCGTGGCCCATCAACCACACCACCCACACAGGGCAACGCGCCATTCCTCCCCCGCGGCCCCGCCGCCATAGCCCATGCGGCAGGCACTCCCCTCGCCCCCCGGGAGAGGGATAGGGTGAGGGGGCTGTTGCGGCTGCGACACCGCGATATGCCGTAATTCCCATGACCTCGTGTATATTCGCAACACAGCACCCATTGCGAACCGGAACAAAAACATGACCCAAACACCCACCGCACTCCAACTCTGGCAAGAATTCCGCCACCACCTAACCGTCGAAATAACAGTCGACATTGATCCCGATGCATCCGGCGGCAACGCCAACTCAAGCCATCCTGTCGCAGATCCCGAAGTAATCGGAGAGTCACCAACTAGCCACCCTGAGCCTGTCGAAGGGCCCGCAGTCCTAACCCTCACCATCGCAAACACCGCGCCCACAGAAGAAAACCACCCCAAAATCCTCTTCTTCGACATTAAAATCGAACACAAAGGAAAAGCCCAACCCAGATCCCGATTTAACTCGATGAGCATGGAAATCCCCCCCGGCGACACCCACGAATTCCTCTACGACCTCAAATACAGCGACATCCCAGCCTTCTCCGCCACCGTCACCGCCCAGGTCTCACGCCGCGAACTCTTCAAACTAACGACCACCGCAATCCCACCCGCCCAACACACCCAACCCGCCATCCGCAACTACCTCAACGAGCGCGTAGTCAGCGAAGCCGAGTCCCACCTGGCCGAAATCTTCAAGTCCTCCATGGAATGGCTCCCCGACGCCAACACCACAATCGCCGACATGCCAGCGAAACTAGACCACCTCAACAACGTCGAAGAAGCAATCAAAACCTTCCTCAAAGACTTCAACGCAGTAAAAGCCCCCTTTGCCACAAACAAAGACAACCCCATCTTTCTGGCCGTCGCAGAAGTAACCAAACACGCCCTACCCAATCTCGAATTACTGAGACGCGCAGCTAACAACAACGACCCCGAAGCCCTAACCACCGCCACCTAAGACCTCACAGCAGCAACAGAAAACCTCCCCGCAATCAGCGAAGCAATCTCAGCCCTCAAAGCCACCCACAAAATTGACTAACCAAATCAGCTCGCAATCATCACCCCGTAGGGACAGGCCCCCGTGCCTGCCTTTCCCCGCGGCCCTGCCGCCAATGCCTGCATGGCAAATGCCCCGTGCGGCAGGCACCCGTAGCGGCAATTCACGAATTGCCAGCGGTCACCGCAACCACCCCATCAGTCACCCTGAGCCCCGCGTGAGGGCCTCTGCCGGTAATGAAATGGGAGTGTGGTTGATCAGCAATGAAACCTGCATATGTCGAGGGTCTTATGGCTCAATGTGATGTATGCGTGGGTCACTACCGGCAGAGGCCCTCACGTCAATCGCTGAGCCTCATTCCTCAGGGTGACATTGCCATCTGCCCATCTGCCATGGAGGCATTGACCGCAAGGCGGTAGGGAGGAGCGGCCCCCTCACCCCAATTCTCTCCCGGGGGGCGAGGGGGTTACGACTCCAGCAGTTTGCGCGTCAGGCCCGCGAGAATCGCATCGCCGTTTTCCAGGCTTCGGACATAATCGGCGGGGGAGCCGTAGGTTTCGTCGAGGCCGGCTAGCATCTTTTCCATGATTTCTGGGGCAGAGCTGATCATGCCTCGGACGGACGCTGGGTTGGCGGGTTCGAAAAATTCGCGAAATCGTTCGCTGGCAGCGAATGACTGATCGTACCATTCCTGGGTGTCGCGCTGGGTCAAGGCGAAGTCCTCCACTACTGCCTCCCGAGTTACGCCAACTGCGCTGAGCATCGTGGCGGAGACCATGCCGGCGCGGTCTTTGCCCATGCTGCAGTGGAGGTAGGTTGGGCGACCGGAGTCGTCGGCCAATAGCTGGAATATCGGGGCCAATTTCTCAGTGTCGGCCAATTGCGTCAGGTAGAAGCTGCCGTGATCCCAGTCATGGTCGTACGCAAGATACTTTGGGAGGTCGTCGATCACCTGTGGGTCGTTGGCGGGGATGTGCTGGCGATCTTCCACCTGGTTGGCAAGCAGGCTCTCTGGCCCCAATCGCCCGGTCTGCGTATCTCTGACGTCCAGCTCTCTGGTTATGCCAATGTTCTTGATGAGCGCATCAACTCCGGGCTGCTCAAGTCGGTCTACGCCTGGGCCGCGGACTACCCGGCCGAACTGCGTTTCGCCGCCGCCGTCTACGGGCAGCCCTCCCAGGTCTCTGGTGTTGAGCGATCCAGGGATGGAGAGAATTCGATGTTCGTGGTTCACGTGTGGTCCTCTTTGCGGTGAGCTATACAGCGGCGTCGGCGCGTAGCTGGTCGGCGGCGGATACGTCTCCGGTGATGGCGAGATTGGTGTCGGATCCTCTGCCCCAGAGCCAGAGGTTTATCGCCTGGGTGCTGCCAAATATGGTCGTATCTGCAACAGAATCCGGATCAGCCGGATTGTAGACCGACTTTTCTTCGATGATTTTGCCGGAGGGCGTTGTTCCCAAATATGTATCGCGGCGGATGAGCCAGTTGCGCATTAGCGCACGCAGTTCGATGACTCCTTCGCCCTGCTCAACTTTGCCCCACTCTGGTGGGCCGCCGATGAACTTCGTGAGCATTTCTTCTATTCCGTCGGCGCACAGTTCCGCATCGGCTGGCGACTCCGGGCCGTGGGCCTGCTCTGCGTCGACGCGGTGGATGAACGTTTCATGCGCCATGCGCCGATACCAGAAGCCGACGGTGTGGTCTTCGGCATCCCACGTCCACACGGGTGTGGCGGGGTCTGCGGCGGCGAGGGTAACCAGCAGCTTCGTGGCGCCTTCAGCGAACCAGTCGATTAGCTCATCGTCGGATGGCAGTTGGACATCGTCACTACCGCGATTATCGGTGTGCCCTCCGCTGACGGTCGCTTCTTTGGAACGATGAACCTGCCCAACGTGGGCGACCACGTCGCGAACGTTCCACCCGGGGCATGCTGGCACATCAGCCTGAAGGCCTTTTTGGGCAGCGGTAATCAGCAGTTCTGAATCGTTAGATATCGCGCCAAGGTAGTCGTTGAATCGCAATTTATTCTCCGTTGCGGGAAGGTTTAGGCGTCCAGATTCACCTAGCGGGTCGGCACTCTGTACACCCAGGTTTCTGGAACCAGTCCGAGGAATTCATCACCCTTCCCGAACGCGTATATCTGGTCGTCAGCGGTGAGGATGATTCTGCCATCTCCATCAAACGATATGTCGATTGGCTCGGCATCCCAAACGTCTTTCTCATCGTCGTAAATGAGGATGGAAGTCGCACCGCTGCGCCCGTCGAATCCGATGGCTAGTGCCCGACCGTCAGACAGCGTTCCGAGTGGGTTCATGCCGCCCGGTGCGTCGGTGATCGACGTCCACTCATCGGTATTGGAGTCGTATATCTCTGACTTCAGCGTTGACTCGGAGCCCTGGAACCCGCCGACGACGAGACCTCGGCCGCCTTCGAGCGCCCAAATAGCGGCATTGCGACGCTTCTCATTCATCGGTGCCGTTTCCGTCCACGTATCGTCGTCGGGATGGTAGATCGCAGCCCTGTTGCTGAGAGAGGTTCCCTCGCCAATCAATGCCACTGTTCCGTCATCCAGCAACAGTGACGCCTGAAAATAGCGCTGTAGCAGCGTCGTATCGGCGGCTTCTTTCCACTGCCCGGTTTTGGCGTTGAATCTTTCCACTGATTCGGTGGGCTCCGCCGTGTTGTTGGCACCGCCGATGAGCAGCGCATTACCGCTCAACATTGGTGCTACGGTTGATGCGTTTCGGCGATTGTTCAGCGGGCCAGTCTCAGACCACTCACCTGCTTTGACCTTGTAGATCTGGCTGTGGTCACTTGGGGCGTATGCCGGCGCGTCGGTAACGAGAATATCGCCGTTGGAAAGCCGTATCGGCGGGCTTGAGGCGGTGATGGCGTAGGGCATCTCGACCGCCTCACTCCACTCATCTGTCTCGGAATCGTAGATCTCGCTGTGGAGCATAACGCCATCGTTGCCCGCGCCACCGAAGACGAGGATTCGGCCATCGGGCAGCGACTCTGCGTGGAAGTTGGCTCGTCGCTCGCTGCGTGGAGCCAGTTGCACCCATTCACCGGCTATGGGAGTTGCTTTGACGGCCGGTTGCGGCGTGGGCGAGGGCACGATGAGGAGCGACGGTGCGGGCTTGAGGGTGGGGAGCGGTGTGGGGGCGTCGACGGCACCAGAAGAGTCGCCGGAAGTGCCGCAGGCAAGCGCGAGCAACAGCAGCATTGCCGTTGCGGAGAGCGTAACCAGTCTTTGCACCGGCGAATTATATCGGTTGCGTCGAATGCGGATCAGCGTTGGTAGGTTGCTGAGGCCGGGCCATCAGAAGCGCCGCTGCGCCGATGAGGTAGAGGACGATAACGAGTGCGAATGCCATCGTGTAGCTATCGCTGGCGTCGAAGATGACTCCCGCAACGATTGGCCCCACCAGATGCGGGATGATTCCTGCCAGCGTGACGAGGCCCATGATCGACCCAAACGCTCTGATTCCGAAGGTGTCTGAGACGATTAGCGCGTTGAGTACTCCCATGCCGCCAAATCCCAGGCCGAATACGACGACGGCTAACCAGATGAGTTGAGATCCGCCTGCGACGATAAATAGCAGCAGCCCGATGGCCTGAATTGCCAGCGTGATGATGAATGATGGCCGGGCAGAGATGCGCTCGCTTACGAACCCGAAGACGAATTTGCCAATGAGGCCAACGGAGGCGATGGCCGTAAGCGCGCCTGCCGCTGCGCCACGGTTGAAGCCCTCACTCTCCAGATGAGGGATGAGCTGCGTTAGGACAACTGAGTACGTGAACGCCCCTCCCGTGACGCCGATGGCGATCAGGTAGAAGGCGGGTGAGCGTAGTGCTTCGCTGCGGGTGATGCCGCTCAAACCGCCACTCTCGGGGGCACCGTCACTGTCACTTTCACTGGTACTCGCAGCGTTGCGAGGTGCGTTCTCCCGAACGACTAGTAAGACGACGACGGCCAGGGCCAACACGAGCAGGCCCAAAGACGCAAAGCCCCATCGCCAGCCCGCCAGAGCGATCATCGATGCTGCCAGAGGAACAATTGTCAGACCGCCAAAGTTGTTCCCGGCGGTGACGAAGCTCATCATCCGGCCGCTGGTTAGCGGGAACCAGATTCCGACGAGCCGCCCAGCAGGCAAGATGGTAGCGCCGGGCATGCCGATGCTGGATATCGCCGTGAAGAGATAGAAGTGCCACAACTCATGCGTCGCGCTCCGGAGCAGCAGGCCAAGCGAGATCAACAGCAGCGACGACACCATCACAGGTCGTGCGCCGTACCGGTCCATCAACCGGCCAGAGATAGGCGCAACCAGCCCGGAGACGACACTCAGGGCAAGCGCCCCATTGATCTCAGTCCGACTCCACCCGAACTCCGCCTCCAGAGGCTCAACAAACGCACCAAACGCATATCCGGTTACGCCAACGGTGATGCCGGTAGACAGAAACGCAGCAATCGCAACGTTCCAGCCGTAGTAGATGCGGGTGACGCGAGCCAAACGCGAGATCGTGACCGCTACGCCTTCAACATCTCGCGTTGCGCCAGTACCCGACGCGTGAGCAACTTCATGCCGAACTCCAGGGCAATCGCCAGTGCGCCATCCTGTAGTTCACCCACCTTTCCAGCCTGCGATTCGTCTTTCTGCAGCGCATCCGCATAGTTGAACTTTGCCCAGGCCACTTCAGGCATATACCCGGCTTTCTCACAGAACTGGATAGCGTCCTCGAAATGCCCTGAGGCTTGATTTCTGTCCCCAATCAGGACCGATAGTTGTCCCAACAGACCGTCGGCCGAAGCTCCAAATAGAGCTAAACCGTCATACGGCAATAGTGCGCGGTAACGATCAAGATCGCCGTCAATATCTTGATCATGTATTGCTATGGCGGCAGCACCCACCTTCCGTAAAAGCCAATGGTCCGCGATCGAATCACCCTCACGCCTAAGAAATATTTGCCCCAATTTCCCTCTGCCTAGATCGATCTCTGCTCTGATACCGCCACCAAGAATGGGTGCCAATATCCACAGAGGGGCTGCGGCGACAATTTGCTGCTCAATCCGTCGCAAATGCTCATCAAGAGCTTGCTTAAACAGATCCTGCGCTGTGTCATGCCTGTCTTCCTCCGCGGCGGCCCAGCCCGCCAATGCGCGAGACACCAGGCCAAAAATATCCTCAAATTCAGCCTCAACCTCAAAATCCTGATGGCTGTAATCGCCCGTGATGATCCTGAATGCAAGTCCAAACGCGATCGTCTGCTGAAATCTCGTTTCGTCCTTGGTAGCTCGTGCCAGATCAATCGTCAAATCGTGGTGCTGCTCAGCGATCTCGCGATCGCCAGTCATCGCATAGGACATCGCGAGGCTCTGACGCGCCACCAGGGCCGGACGCTGATCGCCCGCCCGTTGGGCGGCGGCAAGCGCAGCCTCTAATGATCGTCGTCCCTCAACGATATTGCCAAGGCCATTCTGAATAGACCCGAGGCAATACAGTCCCCACGCTTCGGCACTTGCCATGCTCTCGCGCTGGGCAATCTCTATACCGTGCTTCATCGCGGCCAGCGCCTCGTCAATATCGCCGTTAAGCCCAGCAATTTGCATCCCGCGACGCGGCCATGAAATTGCGGTTTCAGCGGAATCCGGCGTCAAGTACTCCGGGGCCTTCACCGTCAGGGTGGCGCTATTGGGGAGAGCGACACCTTGATAGGGGACTATCGTCACTTGCGCGGCGCGGGCCATATCGTCCTGCGAACGGAAGTGGTCAAATGCCTCAACAAGCCTGCCCAGACCTCGGTTCTGATCGGCGCCTCCGGTCAGCGAATATATCTCGGCGCGGCCCAACCCAAATAGTATTTCAGCGAGTTCATCGTCCACCGGGTCATCGCCACGGGCCTCATTCGCTCGAGAAAAGTGGGCCAGTGCCTCGTCATACCCAAGCGATTCCAAAGCCGCGTGGCCAGCCATTACTGAATAGGTAACCACCTTTTCAGTACCGTGAATCGTCTGCGCCTGGTCGAAGTGGTATGCCAGCGTCTCGGCATGGGCCGTCAGATCATCGCGGTAGAGCTCCTCGAATGCCACAGCTACGCGGGAATGCACTCTAACGCGTCGGGTTAGCGATAACTCATCGCCGAGTGTCTGCTGGATTACTGCATGGCTGAATTGGTACTGGCCGACCTCGCCGGGGAACTCTTCAATGACGCGGGCGTTGAGTCCCTCGTCAATCACATCAAGCAGGCGATCATGCGTGAGGTCTTCTGACAGCGCATCCAACTCATCCAGAGTGAACTGGCGTCCAATCACCGCGGCATCTGTCAGAACTGAGTTCGTTCGCTCCGAAAGCTTGTCCAAGCGGCGTCCAATGATTTCCCGCACCCCCCCCGGTGTCCGTATAGACCACGAATCACGCGACGCAAGATTCTCTGGAGTTAGCTCTCCTTCCTGCACGAACAATCGCACGGTCTCCGTGACGAACAGCGGGTTACCCTCAGTCTGGGTGTGAATCGCATCGATGAGACCTTGGGGAGGGTTCACACCTGCAGCCAGTTCGATGAAACGGCCAACGTCATCATGCGTCAGTCCGCGCAGCAACACCCGCTCAAAGAGGCGTTCACGCATCAAATCACCAAGCGTCACAGTGAGCGGGTGGCGTTGATTGAGCTCCATATCACGATTTGTCCCAACCAGCATCACCCTTGATGACCCTAGCTCCCTCGCTACAAATTCCAGAAGCAGCAGTGATGGCTTATCCGCCCAATGCAGGTCATCCAGTATCAAGACCAGCGGCTTCACTTGACTCGCGTTCTTCAAGAACGTGGCAATGGAATCGAAAAGCCTGAACCGTGCCGACTCCGGGTCATCTAACGGCGCAGGTGGCTGAAGATCAGGCAGGCTGGTCTTCACATCATCAACAATCTCAGAGATCACACTGGCGGTGGAACCCATCTCGCGGCGGAGCTCATCCGGATCGCGACTGGTTACATAGGACCGTATCGCCTGCACCCATGGCCAGTACGGCGGTGCGCCGCCTTCGTAGCAGCGGCCCCAGAGCACTTGCGCACTGCGAAGCCCGGCGTAGGTTTCAAGCTCGTGTGAGGTGCGCGTCTTGCCTATCCCTGGCTCGCCAACGAGGCCGACCATGCCGCCACGGCCGGAGAGGGCGTTTTCCAGTTTTGCTTTTAGCTGATCTGTTTCTGCGTGACGATCAACGAAGACACCGGAGGCCATAGCGTCCAGAGAGCCAGTGGCATTGCCCGGCTCCCCACTCTCTCCAGCAGAGGCCTGGGGTGAGGATGCGTTTGAAGTATCGATAGCCCCTATCGCCGCCAACACATCACTCGCCGATTCCGGTCGCTCGGCGGGATTCTTGGACATGAGGCGCATGATCAGAGAGTCCAACTGAGCGGGAATATCCGGGTTGTGCCACTGTGGTGCAACGGGCGGCGTGTTGATGTGCTGGCCAATGATGGCGATGTCATCGTCACCCATGAAGGGCGGGCGGCCGGTGACCATCTCGTAGAGCATAGCACCCAGCGAATACAGATCAGCCTGCGCCGTGATCTCACCGCCGGTCGCCTGCTCCGGCGGCATGTAGCTCACCGTGCCAACCATCATCTTCTCTTGCGTGAGACGTGAGCGATCGAGGGAGATAGCGAGGCCAAAGTCACCGATGCGAACAGTCGCTGGCCCCGAGCCTGTTGGCGAGTCTGATAGCCAGATGTTGCCCGGCTTCAGGTCGCGGTGGATGATCGCCTTTGAGTGAGCGAATTCGAGACCACTCAGGATCTCACTGGCAATTCGTAGCGCATCTTCAAGAGGTAATCGGCGATTCTCAGCGCTCTCAATCAGCGCCTCAACATCTCCTCCGCCCATGAGTGGCTGAACCATGAATGGCTGCCCTGCCTCCTCGCCCAGATCGAAGATTGGCATGATGTTGGGATGGTCGCCCAGACGGGCCATCGCCTGGGCTTCTCGAGTGATGCGCTGGCGAGACGCTACATCGAGGCCCTCAGCCTTGATGAGGCCGAACGCGACATCACGATCGAGCGTCGTGTCGTGCGCCAGATAGACCTTCTTCTTGCCGCCCTCACCCAGCAGGCTTTTGACTTCATAGCGGCCGTTAGCGAAAGACGCCGGGGTTTCATCGGCGTTAGGTGACGGTATAGCACTGGGTTGATCACCGGTGTCTGGCACATCTACCGGCGATCCCAGCGCGGCCTCAGCCATCGCCTTGAACATCAAGGCATCAGCATTTTCTGGACCTGCCGTCAAAACCGCTCGAATTGAAGACAAAGCGGCATCCCAGTCAGCGTCGTTGACTGCTGACTCCACTCTGTCCAGTAGGGCATCTAGTTGCCGCTGCACACGCTCAGAAGGCATAGTGCAGGGCATCATAAGCGAAGTTCGCTAGACGCGTGTGCTACCTATGCTTTGTGATCAAAACCACAGCGGAATTCAACTAAAACAAGGCACCTGTGGCCCTAACCCGTGGGCAGGTCCATGTCGTACTGGTCCATTACCGCATCGAACTTGGCCTTGAAGGCGTCGTCCGGCTCAATCATGGGTAGGCGGGGCGGTCCGGCACTGAAGCCAGAACGGTTGACTGCGTAGCGAATTGGGATGGGGTTGGTTACCCAAAAGAGCGCTTTAAAGATCGGTAGCAGTCGCCTGTGCTCACGGGCGGCCGACTCAACGTCGCCCTCGAGGATCAAGCCCATCATGCGCTTGATCTGTCCGCTGATGATGTTGCCAGCAACGCTCACAACGCCAAAACCACCTGTGCACATAATGGAGAACGTCTCGTCGTCGTTGCCGGACCAGACTCGGAAGTCATCCGGTGCGCCATCGATCACCTGTGTGATTTGGGTTGGGTCGGAAGAGGCTTCTTTGACGCCAACAATGTTCTCGATCTGAGCCAGACGCAGCGTTGTCTCAACGTCCATGTTGAGAGCGGTTCGGCCTGGCACGTTGTAGAGCAGGCCCGGCAAGTCCGTTGCCTCTGCGATGCCTTTGAAGTGCCGATACAGCCCTTCCATAGGCGGCTTGTTGTAAGCCGGGACCGTCAGCAGAAGAGCGTCGACGCCAACTTTCGCCGCCTCTTGGGATAGCTCCACCGAGTTCCGGTAGTTGTTGTCAGTGGTACCGGCGATTACAGCGCCGCTCTCACCAATCTCTTCTTTTACTTCTGCGAAGAGACGAATTTTCTCTTCATTGGACATGGCGGGAGATTCGCCAGTGGTTCCACCGATTACCAGACCGTCAGACCCTGAGTCCAATACTCCCTTCGCCAGTTTGCGTGCCTGAGGGTAATCAACATTCTGGTCTTCATCGAACGGCGTGATCATTGCCGTAAGTAATCGCCCTATTTCAGCCATTTCATTTTCCTCAATCGTCGTCGGTGTGAATTTTGGGTTGCAGCTACGCCGTTGACGCTGCACCCGGAAGTCGGTTTCGTGTGACTACTTCATCCATAATCTGCAACGCGTTCAGCGCCGCACCTTTGCGCAGGTTGTCGCAACTGAGCCAGAACGAAAGTCCACGCTCATGCGACAAGTCCTCCCTGACCCTTCCAACGTGGACCTCATCGAATCCAGCGGAAGTGTGCGGCATAGGGTAGACACTGGCATTCGGATCGTCCACTACCTCAATGCCGGGAAACGCGCTCAATAGCTCTCTGGCTCGTGCTGCAGAGATGGGACTTTCAAACTCTGCATGTACTGCCTCTGAGTGGCTGACCGGTACGGGAACCCGCACGCAGGTCACGGACAGTGGCAGGTCTGGAAGATGCATGATCTTGCGGGTTTCGTTGATCATTTTGTGCTCTTCATTTGTGTAGCCGTCTGCCTGGAAGTCGTCCACCTGGGGCAGCACGTTCATGGCGATCTGGTGTGGATAGACCTCAACGTTCACTGCTTCGCGCTTGGCGATGGCGGCTGTCTGATCATTCAGTTCCTGCAGCGCTGCGGCACCGGTGCCAGTTACTGCCTGGTACGTGGAGACGGTGACACGGGTGAGTGGCGACTCTTGCTGGAGCGCTGCCAGAGCCATGGCCAGCGGCGTGGTGGTGCAGTTTGGAATTGAGATGATCCCTTCATGCCAGTCCACGTCTGCGCCATTCACTTCTGGCACTACCAGCGGAACGTTTTCCTGCATGCGGAACGCGTTGCCGTCATCAATGACCAGAGCGCCGCGTTTCACGGCCTCAGGTGCGAGAGCTTTGCTCACTGATGAATCTGCAGAGATGAATGCGACGGTGATGCCTTCGAAGGCGTCGGGAGTTGCCTCGCTTACGGTCAGCGTTGCGTCACCGTAAGCGATCTCTTTGCCAGCGGAGCGGTGTGATGCCATTACGACAAGGTCTTCAGCTGGCCAGTTGCGATCGAGCAGAAGCTGCAGGGCGACTGCGCCGACAGCACCGGTGGCTCCGACTATGGCGATACGAATGTTTTGGTCAGTCATGACTAATCCTGAGTTTTGGAATCTTGTATGGGAATTATGAAGCGCGCAAAGGTCACTGTGAAGTGATTAGATCGCCGGCTAACGTTTTATCGAGAAGAAGACGTGCCGGCTACGGCTTACCGCCATCGTCCAGGCCAAGCACCTTGTCGAGTCCGACCACGAGGCCGTTCTGAACCATGACCTGCTTTACGGCCATCAGAACACCCGGCATGAATGACTCGCGGTTTATGGAGTCATGAATCATCGTCAGCGTTTGTCCGGTTGCACCGAACACAACTTCATGCCGAGCCACCCGCCCGGGCATTCGAGCGCTGTGTACGTTGATGCCGCTGTAGCTGCCGCCACGGGTGCCGGCGAGCGTCTCTTTTTCGGCGATGTTCTGGTCGAACTCGGCGCCACGTCCCTCAGCCATCGCCTCTGCAATCGCCAGCGCTGTGCCTGACGGGGCGTCGATCTTGGCCTCGTGATGGCTTTCAAGCAGATCAGCGTAGTCAAAATACTTTGATGCGATTCTCGCCAGGTGAGTAAGTAGTACCGCGCCCATAGCGAAGTTTGGGGCTGAGATTGCGCCGGTTCCTGCTGAAGTGACCATCGTCTCAATCTCTTTGAGATCGTCTGCTGAGAGACCGGTCGAACCGGAAACCAATCGCACACCAGCGGGGATGGCGGCGCGGGCCACGTCCATCGCGCCTGTGGCATTGGAAAAATCAACGATTACTTGCGGGCTGGTTGCAGCAATCACAGATGCAGCATCTGGCCCAAGAGGAACTTCTGATGTTCCGGGTGCTGACACGGTTACGCTGGAGGCCGCAGCGTCAATGCCGGCAACCAACTGCGTTGCGTCATCGGCATTGACGGCAGACATAACTGTCTGGCCCATGCGCCCAAGCGCACCGTTCACCGCTATTGTTATTTGTGGTTCTTTGCCCATGTATTTATTCGCCAAGAGAGACAAGCATATAACTTGTCTCTCTTGGTTGTCTTTTTATTACGTGTGGCAATTTTGTGTGGGCCGGACCTAGTCCCGACGTGGCGGGCGTCGTCGTCCGCGATCTCCACCACCGCCACCGCTGCCACCACCACCGTCTCGGCCGCCACCGCCGCCGCTGCCGCCGTAGCCACCGCGTCCACCGCGATCACCACCGCTGCCGCCTCCGCCATCTCGGCCACCGCCGCCGCCATAGCCGCCTCGACCTCCACGGTCGTTGTCACGGCGAGGTGGTCGACTATCTCGGTCGTCTCCACCCATGTCGCCGTCGTCGCGACCAGCTTTTCCTGAGCGGTCTCCGTTGAGGTTTGCGGTCAGGTTGACGCGACCCATGCGGTCGATCTCCATGACTTCCACTTCCAGATCATCGCCAATTGAAACTTCAGATTCAACCGACTCAACCCGGTGGTCAGCAAGCTCACTGATGTGAACAAGTCCGTCCTTGCCAGGCATGAGTTCCACGAATGCACCGAAGGCCATGATTCTGACAACCTTGCCCTTGAAGCGGTCTCCCACAACAAGGTCACGAGTCATCCGGTCAATCTGCTCTCGGGCCGCATCGCCGGATGTGCCATCGGCAGCACCGATGATGACGGTTCCGTCGTCTGAAACGTCAATTGATACGCCGAACTCTTCGATCATTCCGCGAATGACCTTGCCGCCCGGTCCGATGACTGCACCAATTTTGTCCGTTGGGATCTTGATGGTGATCATCTTAGGCGCCCATGAGCTCATCTCAGAGCGTGGCTCTGGAATGGTGTCCATCATGTGCTCAATGATCTCAATTCGAGCATTCTTGGCCTGCTCTAGAGCCTCACCCATTACTTCGTAAGTAATGCCTTTTACTTTGATGTCCATCTGAAGGGCGGTTACGCCATCAGGTGTTCCGGCAACCTTGAAGTCCATGTCGCCGGAGTGGTCTTCTGCACCCTGGATGTCCGTGAGAACCCGGTACCCACCTTCACCAGTCACCAGGCCCATCGCGATACCGGCCACGGGCTTGTTGATCGGCACTCCAGCGTCCATCAGAGCAAGCGTGCTTGCGCAGACGCTTGCCATTGAGGTGCTTCCATTTGAGCTGAGAGCCTCAGACACAATTCGGATTGTGTATGGGAAATCCTCCTGTGAGGGAATCATTGGCAATACGGCTCGCTCAGCAAGCGCACCGTGACCGATTTCACGTCGGCCTGTACCCAACCTTCGAACTTCGCCTACTGAGAATGGCGGGAAGTTGTAGTGGTGGATGAAGTGCTTGGTCTTCTGCGGCGTGAGAGCGTCCAATCGCTGTGCCTCACCTGACGAGCCAAGAGTGAGAATACTCATGATCTGCGTCTCACCGCGGGTGAATATCCCGGTGCCGTGGGCACGAGGCAAGTAGCCAACTTCTGATGAGAGGGGGCGAATCTGATCGAGTGTCCGGCCGTCGGGCCGTCGACCCTCCTTCAGGATTCCCTGTCGGACTGCTTCGACTTCAATATCGTCGAATGCTCGGTGAAGGTGATTGCCGTCGTGCTCCTCACCCAGCGCGCCTTTGAGCTCCTCTTCGAGGGCCGCTAGCCGACCACGCTGTGTCTGCTTGTCGCCGCCCTCAGCAAGTGCATCGTAGACGCGGGTGCCGAAGAAGTCGTTCGCGGCTTTCAGGACATCGTTGTAAGTGGGATCCTCTTCGAAAATCCACTTCTCTTTGCCGATGTCTGACTGCATCTTTCGGATGAGATCGACGATCTGTCCGTTCACTTCCTGGGAGAGCTTGAGCGCATCAACCAGTACTGATTCCTGAACTTCCTGTGCGCCAGCCTCAACCATCATGATGGCGTCTGCGGTTCCGGCAACAACCAGGTCCAGGGAACTCTCTTCGCGCTGTTCGTACGTGGGGTTCACGACGAGTTCGCCATCCACGTAGCCGATGCGACATGCGCCAATGGGATCGTCAAATGGGATATCTGAGATCGTCAGTGCAGCTGATGCGCTGACAATTGCAAGAATGTCTGGGGCATTCTCCATGTCAACTGAGATGATCGTCTCAATCAGCTGAACCTCGTGGTAGAAGCCTTTGGGGAATAGCGGTCTGATCGGTCGGTCGGTCAGACGTGCAATGAGAATTGCGTCTGTGGTCGGTCGGCCTTCCCTCTTAAAGAAGGAGCCGGGAATCTTGCCGGCTGCGTACATCTTCTCTTCGCAGTCCACCGTCAGCGGCAAAAAGTCTGCGCCCACACGTGGAGTTTTACCTGCGTTTGCGGTGCCAAGCACCATTGTGTCGCCAAGTCTTACAACAACGGCGCCCTGGGATAGGTTGGCAACTCTGCCAGTCTCAAATTGGAGGGTCTGTCCACCAATTTCTGCTTCATATACAGAAACCATAATCTTCTTTCTTCTTCTTACTTCTGACTGGGTGACACCCGCGCGTATAGCCGGGAGTGTTAAGGATCAGTAACAAAAATCAGCCCCTATAATCACGGGCCAGTGCTGTTACTTCCTGAGGCCAAGGCGCGAAATCAGTTCGCGATACCGGGAAACGTCCTGGTCGTTGAGGTAGCGGAGAAGCCTTCTTCGCTGACCTACGAGCATCAGGAGACCGCGGCGGCCTGTGTTGTCGTGCTTGTGCTCAGTGAAATGTCTGCTGAGCTCCTGAATTCGCTCTGTCAGGAGCGCCACCTGTACTTCGGCGGATCCAGTGTCGCCATCATGGCGAGCGTAATCATTAATAACTGTTTCTTTTGTAGCCTGGTCCAATTTAGGAAATTGCTCCGATAGGGAACGGGATGCGGGCTTATTTTTTACCCGTGAACTCGTCTCGCCTCTATATATATGTCTTCTAACTGTCGATATTCAGGGCAAAGTATATCACTGCGCTAACGAAATTCGATTGACGACCAGCTCGATCTGAACGATGCTTATATCGAACTGGACTCTGGTTCAGAAAATTCGTAGGCCTAATTCGCGTTTGGGACTGATCAGGCATCGCTTTTACCTTGACACGCGTGAAATTCTACGAATACGATTGCCAGTGGCTCGCGAAGGCTTATGTTTATTCGCGCGTCATTAATATTGAATAGCAACTCCAGATACAGGGTATCAAGCTGCGAATCGATACTCTAAACGAGACGACGAGAGGGGCTGCGGCCAAATGACAATTTCTCTGCGAAGCAATATGAAGCCACTGGTTTTGATCCTTGCTTCGGTTAGCCTCCTTGCCGTTGTGGCATGTTCAGGCGATCCCGGCACAGGTGGTGGTGATGGTGCTCCGGGCCAAAACGGCAGACTAGGTAGTGCTGGTGTTGCTGGTGTTGCTGGTGCTGACGGAATCCAGGGTATCCCTGGCATTCCCGGTCCGCTGGGGGACGAAGGCCCACGCGGCGCCAGAGGGCCATCAGGCGCTCAGGGTCCAGAAGGCGTAGCGGGTGCAGTGGGTACGGATGGCAGCATCTCAGCTTCTCTCACGATCACTGATTCTGGCAGCGG
>CAUZJA010000024.1:0-20829 GCA_963579925.1 Dehalococcoidia bacterium
GCCGGGCTGGCAAATTTATCGATGAAGTCAACCGGCGCGTTGGCGTTCAGACTGGCGGCTACAGCGGTCTCTCGATATGGCCCTGACGCGTACTGACTGAAGACCAGAACCGGGAGGTCTGGAGTTGCTTTTGTCAGCTTGTCGAGGATTGCGAGACCTTTGAACTGATCATCTGGGTGCTCGCCGAATCGCACGTCAAGGATCACTGCATCCGGCTGCTGCACTTCAACGGCATGGAGTGCGTCCAACTCAAAGTCTTCACCGGTTGGATGCGCAATGTCGGGTTCAACAATCGTTGTTTCGTAGCCCGCCAGGCTGAGATGCCTCCGAATCGAGCGCATAAGGTCGGACGAGGCTTCGTCGTCAACAATCAGAACGTTTTGCTTGGAGGGATCAGGCATTGGCTTACAACTTCACCACTGGCGGTCAAAGCACTATCGAACCCTATCGGGTTTCGTCCACGCTCACACAGAATACGACACCCCAGTATGGGCTTCCTACGGGGCGCTACGCAGCGCTCGTAGTCAGCTTATCCGCCAGTGACGAGCCGATATCCGACACCAGGTTCGGTCAGTATATGAGTGGGCCTTGAAGGATCTGATTCCAATTTCCGACGAAGCTGTTTGACGAAGGTCCTGAGGTATTCAGTTTCCTGCCCGTACTCTGGGCCCCACACGGTTTGGAGCAATTGCCGATGCGTTAGCACCTTCTCAACGTTGATCGCGAGAGCCTGCAGCGAGTCATACTCAGTCCGGGTGAGATGAATCTCTTCGCCGCCTTTACGGACAATATGGGCGGCAAGATCAACTTCAATCTCGCCCACTGAAACCACCGGAGAGTCTACTCGCTCACTCATCGCGAGGCGTTCTACTCTGCGTATCGAAGAACGCACCCGGGCAGTCAGCTCCGTGGGGCTAAACGGCTTGGTTACGTAATCGTCGGCGCCGAGATCAAGCGCCTTGACCTTCTCCCGCTCCTGGTCAGTTGCGGAAAGGATGATGATGGGATCTGTGTACCACTCACGCAGGCGCTCCAGCGCCTCAATACCGCCCATCACTGGCATCGAAAGATCCAGGATGATGAGTTTGGGCTGGTGGAGTGACGCCTGATAGGGCGCCTCTGCGCCGTGCGACGCAAGTAGGACCTCAAAGTTGCTGAGCGCCATGTGCCTTGGCGAGTAATCGCCGAATCTTTGGGTCATCATCAACGATCAGGATGCTTGGTCTACTGGTCATGATTGCCTCATGAATTTCATTTTTGATTGACTAAAGTCTCTTTGTATACGGGCAGGGTGAACCAGAATTCTGATCCCTCACCAGGGGTGGAGCTAACCCCAATCTCTCCTCCATGCGCGTTAACAATCGCTTTGCAGATGGCCAGTCCAAGCCCTGCACCACGTCCGGCGCTGGGGCCACCTGTAACTCTAAAAACTTATCAAATACCAGGTCTGATTCTTCAATTGGGATCCCAATGCCAGAGTCGATCACTACTGTGCGAACTTCTTCACCACTTTCACTGAGCCGACTCGTCATCTCAACTTTCCCGGAAGAATACTTCAGTGCGTTAGATAGAAGGTTATTCAGGACTCTTCCCAGCTGTGAAGGATCGCGAAAAGCGGCGGCAGATCTGCTGGCACATCTGCTTCAACCTCGCGGTCTGTGCCAACTCTGGAGCGTCGGGCCCTGGCGATTGCGTCTTCACTCATATCGATCATATGAGCAATCTCCATGTCCAGAGGATACGCGCCGGCTTCTATGCGAGACATATCTAGCAGGTTGGAGACCAGTTCAATGGTCTGATCAATCTCTTCGTCGATCGCCTCAATATCGCTGTGCAGTTCAGAATCACCATCTAGGGATGGCACCAGTTCAGTGATGAGTCCTTTGATGGTGGCCAGTGGACTGCGCAGGTCGTGGGTGATCATCGAGAGAAAATCTCGTTTGACCTCACCCAGCTCCTTTAGGCGAGTGACATCTTGAAGCACTGCGATGACTGCTCCGCCGCGCGTTCCGCCGCGGGCAAGGGCGCAGCGCTGATTAGCAATGGAATCCGGACGCCATCCGGGCGTTGGCAGACCACTTCAAGTGGCCCTGAAGTCTCTCCAGAGACGCGCGTCTCTGACAGTGGGAGTTCCTCGTACGGGATCTCCAGCCCAGTGGGAGCAAAACACTTAATCGGTGCCTGGGACATCCCAGACTCCAACGGCACGCCCACTATCCGAGATGTTTCCGGGGAGCTGAGCATTATCGATCCGTCAGCAGAGTCGATGACAAGAATGCCGACCCTCACTTCTGTGATGACCGCCTGAAGCCAGGAGCGGCTATCGTCAGCCATCCGCCTTGCGCTGGCCTCACCTTCATATAGCCGCGCATTCTCCAGGGCGATAGCCGCAAGGCGTGCGACCAATTCAACAGCCGCAGCGTCTTCCTCCGTGAACGTGCCACTTTCCGGCTTGTTGGCAAGATAGAGATTCGCAGCATGTCGGCCGTCATCTTCAACGGCAACACCAAGCACTGCTTTCATTTCAGGATGAGTGGCAGGATATCCGGAAGATTTGGGATGATCAGTGCGATCTCCTACCAGAAGAATATCCCCATCAGGGATCATAAGACCCAGCAATCCCTTGCCAACCGGCGGTTGGCCAATCTTGTCTGCCTCAGCCTGTGACATGCCTGATATGAACATGTGCTCAATTTGGCCAGTTCGTCCAATCAAGGTCAGCGCGGCATAGTCAGCACCCGTGAGTTTGCGAGCCAGCGTTGGAACACTGGCAAGAACCTGCGTTCGCTGAGAAGCGTTCGAGGATAACTCTGGCTCTCCGCTTTCCTACGCGTAAAGTCGGAATGGGGCAGAGCGGGCGGCGTCTGTAGAGGTCATTTATTTGCGCGTATGCTTGATAAAAATCGCACCGGTCCGGTAAGTGAATTATTCCACTTACCGGACATTTGTGCTTGAAGGTTAGTCCCATCCGCCAATTGTGGGCGGAATGACAAGGACTGGCGACACTGTGCTACGAATCACGCGATCGGTCACACTGCCAAGGACCCAGCGGGTAAAGCCGGTTCGGCCTCGGGTGGCAAGCACGATTAGAGATCCCGGCACTTCTTTTGCCGCAGACTCAATCTCAGCTACTGCCGATCCAGGTTTTACAAGCGTTTCCACTTTGATGCCTCGCCGCTCTTCTATCTCTTTCATGTTTTCCAGATATGTCTGAGCGTCTTCATCGGCCTCAGTGTAGATGTCAGGAGACGCGTAGTACGGCTCCCCTCCATAGGCCGCCATTCGGGCAGCCACGGCGGTAGCACGCACCAGCAACTTGGGCACGTCCAATGACATCGCTAGCCTTCGGGCAGGTTCCAGTGCAGCCTCTGCCACAGATGACCCATCCAGGCCGACGACTAGCCTGGAAACGGGAGCCTGCTGACCATCAAAACCCGGGGTGATGATCAACATCGGCACAGCGGAGGAGTGAGCGACTTTGTCCGTCACACTGCCCAGCAAGCCCCTGCCGAGTGCTGATCGACCTCGAGTGGCCATTGTGATCAGGTCGTTTCGATTTTTGTGAGCCGCCTCAATGATCGCCTGAGCCGGATCACCAACTACAGCCTCAACGCTAACCTCCTGGCCATCATCACGAATGGATTCCGCGATGGTGTTCAGATATTGAGTCACGGTCTTGATGCGCACAATCTTAATTTCGTTCGCGGCCATGTCATCCGGGCCGGGGCCAACTATTGACCGTTCTCCGCCCATAAATGGCATGTACGAAGGAAGCTCAATGGTTTCTGGATCAACAACGGCAAGCAGATCTAGCTTCGCTCCAACCCTCTGGGCCATATCCCGCGCGACCGCAAGGATTCCCGCCGCCATATCTGATCCATCCAGCGGAACCAATATTTTTTCAAAAGACACCTTTCGGACACCCTCCGCCTTAGTAATCTGTTCCTGTGCAAACGCTATGCCGCCACCCCGTCTTTGTCGGGCTTCCCGGAATTGGCTTCCGTAAGTTCAGGATTTTCAAATTGCACCACGGGTGGCTGAAGTAGCGCGTATCCGCAATTTAGACATGCAAGTCGGTTCCCACCCCATTCCGAGTTGAATTTCACGGCTCCTGTTATGCATTTGGGGCAGGATTTTAGATACAACACTTGATTGCTCCGGTGTTAACGTGGCGTCATTTCGCAATGGCAGCATCGTCCAAATGGCGTAAATGAAGCATGAGGCGAAAAGCCGCGATATGAGGACTTCGTGAAGATTGCCTGGAAGCGCGCTTCGAACCTGCGTTCTCCCGCCTAGCGTTGAGGAAGTAGAAGAACTGGCGTTGTGCTGGTTCTGAGGAGTCCGTCTGCAACGCTTCCCAACGCCCACCGCGTTAGCCCCGTTGAGCCGTGGCTGGTCATCACAATGAGCGGATCAGGCAGTGTATTGGCCAACTCAACAATCTGATTACGTGGATGACCGGCTGCAACATTGCAAGCCACCTCCACGCCAGTTGCTGAGAGGGCGGCGGCATGAGCCTGGAGATACTTCTCCGCTTCTACCTCAAGCTCAGCGACCCCGGCCAGCAATCCCGGCTCGAAACCCATTTCGTTGCTATTCGCACTCAACGTCGGATATCTAACGCATCTGATGAGGTGCACCGGGATACCCAGCGATGAAGCAAGCCATCCGCCGTACTCAATAGCCCGCTCAGAGAGATCAGAACCATCCAGCGGAATAATCAGGGACTTAAGTTGTCCAGAATGGGTCGATCTCAACTGCTCGACTCCGGGGCGTGTCACCAGCACCGGGCATTCGCTGATTTGCAAAAGTCGGTCAGTCACACTGCCCAGCAGTCCACGAACCATCCCAGAGCGGCCTCTTGATGCGATCACGACGAGGTCTGCATCGTGTCCATCTGCGATTCGCTCGATCACGGTCGCAGGATCGCCCGCACCAACTACCAACAGAGGAGAGATTCCCGGATATCGCCCGGCAATCTCTTCAAGATATCGAGCGCTGGAGGCCTGAGCCTCGCTAAGCTTCTCGGAAGCAATATCGGCGGGCGTTTGCCATTGATGAGACTGCCCTTCCCTAAGACCGATGCTTGAGGTGACAGGGCGCGCGATAGAAACGAATACGTAGTCCGATGATTGTGGGGCACCCAGACTGAGAGCCAGCGGAATAGCTGACTCCGATAAAACAGAGCCGTCCAACGGCACAAGAATTCGTGAGTTGGTGTTCACGGCAAGCAATGCCGGTTAAATAGCGACTGGCCAGACATGCGGTGACGCCGTACCGTTTTGCCTGACCAGCTGCGTGCGTCTATTGATACATCCGCGGCTGAGATCATCAAGAGACCATGCCGCATTGCGCCGCGCGGATAGCGTGAGGATCGGACCAGCTCAATGCAGTTTGTACTGAACTCACATTTGTTTACCGAGATTTGCCAGCCTCATCCCGGAAAAAACCCACGGTCGATTTCATTCCCTCATCCAGACCAACGTTGACCTCCCAACCCAGTTGCTCTCTCGCCTTCTCCGGGTTGAGTCTGACCTTATGGATGTCGCCTGGTCTTGGCGGTCCGTACTCCGGTCTCACCCTGGTCTCGGTAAGTTCAATCAATCTTGCGGCCAACTCATTCGCATTTGTCCCAATGCCGGATCCCAGGTTGTAAACCGTTGGGCCACCCTTTTCCCCTGCACGGACAAATCCTTCAACGATGTCAGACACATACACGTAGTCACGCTCGTCCTCACCATCGCCGAATATTTTGATCGGCTCATTGGCGATCATAGCTCGGGCAAATATTGCGATAACTCCGGCCTCGCCGTGTGGCTCCTGCCGAGGTCCATAGACATTGCCAAGGCGAACGATTGAGTACTCCAGTCCATATGCCGCCTTGTACATCCCAAGGTAGCCCTCGGCGGCAAGTTTGGAAGCTGCATAAGGCGACTCAGGCCTGCACGGGTCCATCTCAGATACCGGATTCCGCTCTGGTTCGCCATAAATCGCGCCGCCAGTGGACGCAAAGATAAATCGGGGAAACTTTGTCGCTCTCAGGGACTCAAGCACGTTGAGTAGTCCCATGACATTGATGCGCGCGTCGGCCACTGGCTCACGCGTTGAGACTGAAACACTGATCTGAGCAGCAAGGTGGTACACGATATCGGGAGATATCTCCTCGATTACTTCGACGAGGTTCTCATCGCAGATATCAATATCGTACTGTTTCGCTGCGGCGTTGAGGTTTGCGCGCTTACCAGTTGAGAAGTCATCAATGATGGCAACATCCATGCCATCGCGGATAAGTCTGTCCACAAGATGAGAGCCGATAAACCCCGCTCCGCCGGTCACAAGAGCGATTCCACCCGTCATTTACATCGCCTCCAAATGATTCGTCCCAAGCATGGGTGGGACAAAGGTAAGAGTTCAGTCTAATGTGTCCCAGCGGCGTTGGCATTGCCGTATTAATCGGGAACCTGTAATCTCCCGCGGTCGTCGGCCTGCCTCGGTACATGAAGCGGGCAATCGGATCAAATGAAACGGTTGACTGTGGACTGTAGCAAGCAGACGTGCCTATAATCGACACCATATAGATTGAACATATTTAAACTGGCTCCGGATTCCGGAACATGCCGGGAGGAATTTCGCTCGGATGACATACATCATCACCGGTCCCTGCGTTGACGTTATAGATGGTGCCTGCGTAGATGTCTGCCCTGTTGACTGCATCTACTCAAAAGAGGGCGACAACATGCTGTACATCAGCCCTGATGAGTGCATTGATTGCGCCGCGTGTGAGCCAGTCTGTCCCGTGAATGCGATCTTCCCTGAGGACACGGTTCCTGAGGAACAGCAGGAATACATCCCCCTCAACTACAACTACGATTACGCAACCTCAGAGCCGGGTGTAAACACCAGCAAAGGCGCTGGCTAACTAACTCGCTTCAAAATAAAAGCCCCCGAGTTATCGGGGGCTTTTTTGTACGTATGCAATCTATGGCTAATTGCGGTCATCAGGCTTCAGCCTGTGGCGGCCGTCAGGAGCCCAGTGCCTCAAGCGCATCTTTGATTGGCATTAGTGCGGTGGTAAAAATTGGTATCTCACGCTCCGTGTAGAAACCGGCCTCCACCGTGCGTAGCTCCTGAACCAGATCAAGGAAGTCAGCCAGGACGTCTGTTTCAAACGCCACCAGGAACTCCTGATCGTCTAGCCCAAATGAGTATGCCGTGTTGATCTTGATTGACGGGTACGCGTGTCCAACCTTGAAGTGCTCAACCATCATGGACTGACGATCTTCCTTGGACTTCTGGTACCACTCACGCTTCTTCACCATGGGGTACACAACAAAGTACTTGAGATCCCAGCTGCGTCCGTCTTTGTCCTCAATCTCTGTGTGGCGATGCGACGTTCGGTACGGCGACTGGCGCGTCAATCCTAGATAGGAATATGCCTGATCAAGGTAGTGACCCAGACCACTCGACTCGAGACGAGTCATCGTGGAGCGGAAGTCGTCTGCGTCTGTAGAGATCTGTCTGATCATCAGATCAGAGTCAGCACGGAACCCAACGGTGCTGTAGCTCCTGATCCAAGACTTATCAGCGATGTCTTCAACAATTGAGGCAAACTCAGCTTTGTGAGCCTGTTTCACCTCGTCGTCAAGCTGGCGCCATGCCCTGTCTAGCTTGAAGAAACTGTACTTAACAAACTCTCGGACCACTTCCGGCTCTTCGGAATGTGCGGTCTGTTCCTCGGTCTGTTTTGACGTCGATGTAGCCATGAGCTCCCGTTACTCCTTGAAATATCCAGGTAAGTATCGCACCTTGCCGGTACATCGCAGCAGAGGTAAATCCACCGCTGACTCGTGTGCTTGCATTCCCTGCACGATGAGTCCCACAATTCTCCTCATCCCAAACGAAGTATTTTCTGGAGGTTCAAATGCCCGGCAGACTCGACGGCAAAGTAGCAATGATCACAGGAGGCGCAAGCGGTATTGGCGAAGGCCAGGCCAGGCTGTTTGCATCTGAAGGCGCGAAAGTAGTCATCGCTGACATGCAGTCGGAAAAGGCGGAAGCCGTCATCGCCGATATCGAAGCGGCAGGTGGTGAAGCAGCATACGTTCCGCTTGATGTTCGAGACGAGTCAGAGTGGCAGTCTGCCGTAGATTTTGCAGAGAAACGTTTTGAGAAACTCGATATCCTCTGCAATGTTGCAGGAACCAACGTGCGCGTCGGATTCGACGAGCTGACCATTGACCAGTATCGGAACATCATCGACGTGAACCTCAATGGCGCGTATATCGGCTGCCGTATCGCCGGCCCAGCACTTGGGCGGGCTGGCGGCGGCGCCATCCTGAACATCGGATCGCTGGCTGCGACCAAACACGGCGGTTCCAGCGGTTACACCGTGAGTAAGACGGCAATTATTGGCCTCACAAAGAACGTAGCGCTGGGCTTCGCCTCCCAGGGAACGCGCTGCAACGCAATCAGCCCCGGCCACGTAGATACACCGTTCCTGCGCGGCGACAATCCGCACTCACGAAACGACTGGTCCACATCGCTAGAGAATCCCGAGAACTACGAACGGCGTCTCGCGGGTACCCCGCTGGGTCGACTTCAGACGCCAGCAGATATCGCGCTGGCAGCTTTGTTCTTGTGCTCAGATGAGGCGGCCATGATCACGGGTTCCGTGCTGAACGTTGATGGTGGAGCGGCGCTGACGTAAGCGACGCGTGTGCGGCGAGGCCGGGGCAGGTTTCAAACCTGCCCCTATCGTATGACCGGTCAATTGTCGGATGGACGGCGCAATTCCGACCTACCTAATCCGCAGCCTCATTCGTCCATCGCAGTACAGGCTTCCGCGCTGCAATTGCTTCATCGAGGCGTGTGTTCGCCGCGTTGTGCGGTGCCTCATGCAGTAGCTCAGGCGAATCCTGCGCTTCCACCGCAATGGTCTTCATGACGGCAATAAACGCGTCCAATGTCTCTTTGCTCTCCGTCTCCGTTGGCTCAATCATGAGCGCTTCGGGGACGATGAGCGGAAAGTACATAGTGGGCGGGTGGATGCCATAGTCGATGAGCCGCTTTGCCACATCTAAGGCGCTCACGCCGTTGGCCTTCTGGCGGCGGGCGCTCATAACGGTCTCGTGCATGCAGTAGCGGTCGTATGCCACGTCGAAGTCGTCCTTCAGTTGGGACTGAAGGTAGTTGGCGTTGATGATGGCGTTGAGCGAGATGGCCTTGATGCCCTCAAGTCCCATTAGCCGGATATACGTATAGGCGCGGACGGCAATACCAAAGCTTCCCTGGAAGCCGTTGAGCCTACCAACTGTTCTCGCTGGCGACACCAGCGAGAACTTGCCGTTGTGTTCGCCGACCACCGGCGTGGGCAGGTACTTCGCCAAATCTTCGGTGACCAGCACTGGGCCTGAACCCGGACCACCACCACCGTGGGGCGTAGAGAAGGTCTTGTGCAAGTTGGAGTGGGCAATATCAAAACCCAGATCACCCAGCTTTGCGAGCCCGAGCAGTGCATTGAGATTCGCTCCGTCGGCGTAAACGAGGCCACCCACATCGTGGATGATCTTCGTGATCTCCAGAATGTTCGGCTCGAACAGACCAACGGTGTTTGGGATCGTGAGCATGAAGATGGACGTGTGCTCGTCAGCGAGCCGCCGCAGATCTTCCACGGACACGTTGCCGTGCTCATCGGACGGCACAGTAACGACGTCTAGTCCCGTCATCGCAGCGGACGCCGGGTTTGTGCCGTGGGCACTGTCCGGAATGAGTGCAACGTTTCGCTTCTCGTCCTCGCCGCGCTCCTTGTGAAACGCACGAGCGATCAGAAGCCCCGCGAACTCACCCTGTGCGCCGGCAAGTGGTCCAACGCTCACAGCCGGTAGTCCGGTGATCTCGCCAAGCATATCCTGAAGCTCGTGGAGCACCTGTAGAGCGCCCTGCACGGACTCATCGGACTGTAGCGGGTGAATCTCAGAAAAGCCGGGTAGACTCGCCACTTCGTCGTTCAGTTTGGGGTTGTACTTCATGGTGCAACTGCCAAGCGGGTAATACTGAGTATCGACAGAGAAGTTGAGTTGGCTGAGCAGAGAGAAGTAGCGAACTACTTCGCCTTCTGTGATCTCAGGCAGTTGCAGGTCATCCCTCAGAAGTTCTGCATCGGGTAGCGGCGTCAGGGGCACGTCAGCTTCCGGGACGGTAACTGCTCGGCGACCGGCAACGCTTCGATCCATGAGAAGTCGTCTATCCATGCTGGCCATCAGGATGTGCTCCCAATCTCGCCAAGCGCCGCAACAAGCCGATCAATCTCAGCCCGGGAGTTCTGTTCAGTGAGAGCGAAGACAATGCCGTTGGGGGCACGCTCACTCGCGTCTGTTCCGCCGATGATCTTGTGTTCGATCAGCGCGCCCAATGTCGTTTGCACGGACTCACGGCAACTGATCACGAATTCGTTGAAAAATGTGCCCTCAGATGCCAATGAGTAGCCGTCTAGCGCATCGATTTGTGATGCCGCGTAGTGGGCTTTCTGATAGCAGAGTTCCGCTGTCTCCCGAAGGCCCTGCTTGCCAAGCGTTGCGAGATAAGCCGCCACCATAAGCGCAATGAGCTGCGTGCTGGTGCAGATGTTTGATGTGGCACGCTCACGGCGAATGTGCTGCTCTCTGGTCTGGAGTGTGAGCACGTACCCGGTCTCGCCGTTGGTGTCCGTTGTCTTGCCGACGATTCGGCCGGGCAACTGCCGTTTGAGCTCGTCCTTACACGTGAATAGGCCAACGTATGGGCCACCAAAGCCAAGCGGCACGCCAAGAGGCTGCCCCTCTCCGGTTGCGATATCCACATCGCACTCGCCGGGAGACTTGAACATACCAAGCGACATTGGGTTCACGGATGCCACGGCCAGTGCACCGCTGGCATGTGCAGCTGTCGAAATAGCAGCCATGTCTTCGATAACGCCGTTCACGTTAGGCGACTGCACCATCACGCAAGCAGCATCGTCGGGAACGCTGAGATCACTTGCAGAGGCTCTTACGATCTCAATGCCCTGGTAGTGGGAGTACGAGCGCGAAACCTCGATGTTTCGCTCATCCACGGTGTCGAGAGCAATAACTTTGGTGCGCTTGGTGAGGCGGGCCGCCATGAGTGCAGCCTCTGCGAACGCTGTTGGGCCGTCGTACATGCCGGCGTTGGCTACAGGCAACCCCATGAGATGGCTCACCATGGTCTGGAACTCGAACGCGACCTGCAGCGACCCCTGAGCGACCTCTGGCTGGTACGGAGTGTAGGAGGTCATGAACTCGCCGCGGTTTGCCACTTTCCGGGCAACCGCCGGGACGTAGTGACGATAAGCCCCGGAGCCAAGGAAGCAGGCGTAGTCACCGGGAACAAAGTTTGATGCGGCCAAGCCAGCCATCTCCGCGGCCAGCGACATCTCATGCGCTGCTTCCGGGAGGTTGAGCGCTGGATATCGATGTGATTCAGGAACGTCAGTGATTAGTTCTTCGAAATCGGCGACGCCGATAGCGTCCAGCATGGCTCGCTGGTCATCATCGGTGTTGGGAATGAATGTAGAGGGAGAGCCGCCTGACGATTTCGCGGTGGTCAAATGCGCTGCCTCTATGCTTCTTCTGCAGTAAGTTTGTCGTAGTCCGCTGCAGCCATTAGATCATCTAGTTGCGATGCGTCGCTCAGCTCTATTTTGAGCAGCCAGCCATCGCCATACGGGCTCTTGTTTACCGTTTCAGGATCATCAATCGTAGAGTCATTGCGCTCCGTGATCGTCCCGGACACAGGCGAGAAAAGGTCGCTGACGGCTTTGACCGACTCGATCTCTCCAAACTTCCCGAATTGCTCAATTGCGGAGCCAACCTCAGGCAGGTCAACAAAGACAACATCTCCAAGGGACTCCGTCGCGAACTGGGTGATGCCAACGGTTGCAACATTGCCATCCACAAGCGCCCACTCGTGCTCTTTGGAGTACTTCCTGTCGTCTGGCGTCATGCGTTCTCTTTCATCTGCTGTGTGCGTGCTTGTTTGATGCAGGAACGGTCCTGCGAAAACTTACTCAAATATTGCGGCTGGAGTAAAACGGCAGCGGAGTGACTTCCGCTTCGATGAGACGTCCCCTGACATCGATTTCGAAGCGGGTTGAAACCGCAGCGAAACGTCGATCAACGTAGCCCATTCCAATGTTTGCATCCAACGTGGGTGAGTGAGTGCCAGATGTGACGATTCCAACCGCCTCTCCACTCTTGGAGATCGCCTGCCCATGCCGTGGAATCCCACGTCCAATCATCTTGAAGCCCACCATTGTCCGATGCGTTCCCTGCGCCCTCAATCGCGCCAGAGCGTCGTGGGCAACGTAGCCCGGGCTGGTGATGTGTACGAAGCGCTCAAGTCCGGCCTCGTACGGATTGTTGTCGCGTGTTATGTCCGTCCCGTGGAGCATCAATCCTGCTTCAAGCCGTAGGACGTCGCGAGATCCCAGGCCACACGGCTCAACACCGGCGTCCCTGAACGCTGTCCAGACCTTCTGGAGGGCCTCACGGGGCGGCATTACTTCAAATCCGTCTTCACCGGTGTATCCCGTTCGAGCCGCTCGCATGTGAGCGCCTGCAACCGACACTTCGGCAATTCGAAATGGTTTGATGGCGGAGACCGGCGTCTCGGAAACCTTGTCTAAAATCGCAGCTGCTTCTGGGCCCTGGACGGCGATCATCCCAACCTGATCTGTGTAATTGAACATCTGGATGTTACCGTGGGCTTCAAGTCGTGGCTTGATCCAACCGATCACTTCGTCCGCGTTGCCTGCGTTAATAACCAGGAGGCACTCTTCATCTGCGATGCGGTAGACAAGGGCATCATCGATGATCCCGCCATCTTCGTCGCAGATGACGTGGTACTTGGAACGCCCCGTCTTCATGTCGACAATGTTTGCGCTGAGGATTGTGTCCAGGAAAGAAACAGCACCCGGGCCGGAGAATCGGAGACGGGCCATGTGAGAGACATCAAACATGCCCGCCCGGGAGCGAACGGCCTTCACCTCTGAAATGATTCCACCGGGGTAGTTGAGAGGCATCTCCCAACCCGCGAATGGAACCATTTTTGCGCCCAGATTTACGTGGGCGTTGTAGAGAGTTGTTCGTCTTTGCGCGCCGGTGCCAGATCCTGCCAAACGCGTGGCCTTCCAGATGAAAATCAGTGGCGGAAAATCGGTCTATTTCCTGATAGGAATGCTATTCCCGGCCAATCGGGTGGTCAACCGGTCACCTGTGCGCTCATCCGGCACGATATGACCCAAATTATTGTGCCGTCGCGACCAGGAAGCCCAGCTTCAATCGCTCATCACGTAAATTTGGGATCATGGTGTCCGAAATGGTCGAGTTAGATTTCTGGGTTTGAGTGAGATCGCGATTTTGGTCCTGACTCTTACGAACAGACTCGCTAGACTCCTCCAACCAGCCCAGTGCGTTCACTTTCTGGTCGATAAACGGCTCAACAGCAAACGCAGAATCTTCAAGCCGCGACTCCATCTCATTGAGATCTTCCAGGAACGAGGTCTCGCTACTTGTGGCCCACGGGACTGGGAACAACACAGGTTGATTGGGGCCAACCCACCAATCATGAAACAAGAGGCGTCCTCCAGCACGCAGTACTCGACGGCACTCTGAGACCAGATCAGCTTTGGCCTCCACTTGCATGGCACAGTGTTGGATCAGAACCACGTCGAATGACGCATCAGTAAACGGCATCGCGGTGCTTGTACCGAGATGAACACTCACCTGATCTTCCATACCAGTTGCAACATTGAGAGCAACTGCGGCTTCTACGGCTTCAGGCGTGATATCGAGTCCGGTAACTGAAGCTCCGGTCAGGCTCGCTACCCGACGAGATGTGCCGCCAATCCCACAGCCAGCATCAAGAACGCGGTCGTTAGCTTTGATGGAACCTAGTCTGATCAACTCGTCCGTGGACTCTGCACCACCCATGTGCATGAGGTCGATCTTGTTCACCGTTTCTACGGTCAGTGGATCGGTCGGCAGGCCCTGCTCTTGCAGCCTTGCCTTTACCCGTTCCAGCGACGACATCCTGGTACCCCAGTAACTGGCCGTACGTTGTTCCGATGCCGGTCTGGTCGCGTTACTCTCCTGCTTGCTCAACCAGCCAGTCCCTTGACTCAAGCTTCTGCTCGGGCGAGCCATAGGCCATTGTGTAGTGACTGGTGTAGCCATCACCTTCCAGCTTCTGGAACATGGACTTGAAGTCGATATTCCCTTCGCCCGGGATCATATGCACCTCAATCTTGCCGTCATTATCGGCAAGTCGGACGCAGCCGATTCGGTCGATGCCGAACTCTTTCAGGAATCCATCGATTCCATCAGGCACCAGGTTGGCATGGTTCGCTGTGAAGGCCCAGCCGAAAGCGTCTTTCCTGATCACATCGAAGTACCACTTGGCCTCCTCAACCGTGTGAGCAAGGTAGTGAACCTCTGCGTCATCGGGCTCAAAGTTGAGGTTCTCAAGTAGTAGCCGCTGGTCCAGTGCCTCCGCTAAGTATGTCGCCCGCTTCAGGTGATCGATGGACGCCTCACGCCTCGCTTCCAGCTCGGTAGAGAAATGCATCCCAGCGTGAACGGTGATCCACTCCGCTCCGAGCTTCGCCCCTAGCTCGATATTTGCCGCCAAATAGTCATCAACGGCCTTTGACATGTGTGGCGAGAACTCTGCGATGTTTACGGCTGAGAGGGTGTGAATTCCAACGTGAATGTCGTTGTCGGAAAGCAGGTCTTTGACGTTCTCAACCCGGTCATCAGACCAGTTGCCGATACGATTCGGCCCAATGTCGCAATTGATGTCGATGAACTTGATGTCGTTCACGATGGACCATGCGATGGCGCTCTCAAGGTCCTGCGTACCAGCGTCGAAGCCGATTCGCGCCCGTAGCATAGATGATGCGCTGTCCGACTCTGATGACCGCCCCCCGCTAATGGTCATTCTGCAATCAGCCTCGCGTTTCGCAATGTAGTTTCGATTAATTGACGTGTCTCATCATCAGTTGCCCGGCCTGGCCGTCGAGGACCACTCATGGTGTAGCCAAGCAGAGACAATGCCGCTTTCGAGCCAGATATGCCGAATCGGCCTATCTGGCGGTCCAGGATTGATGCGGTGGTCTGCAACCAGCGTGCCGTGCGGTAATCACCCTGACCACTCGCCGCCATTATGTCCATGCAGAGTTTCGGTGCAATGTTGCCAAGCCACATGCAGGCGCCATTTGCGCCCAGCAAACCGCCGTACGCAAGCAGGCCACCATTGCAGATCCAGAAACGCTTCTCAGCCGGGAAGACGGGGCGTACCCATCCTTCGAACCGGACATCATGGTCGGTGATATACCCAAATACGTTGTCCAGACCGCAAACTTCGCCGATAGTTTCAGGCGGCGCGGCTGGGCCATTATCAAACGTCTGGTGGATCACAATCACCGGTACTGGTGATTGGGCAGCGACTTCGGTGAAGTACTCTCGCACCGCCTCCGGAGACTGCGATCGCGGGATGCGTACCCGAATGATGTCCGCACCTGCCGAGGCATAACGCTCAGCCAGGCGCAGCGTTTCGACCGTGGACGCCACGTCAATACCGGCAATCACGAATCTCTCGCCTGCTCGAGCCTGGTTCACGGTCGTGATGATGGAGACCTTCTCATCCTCGCTGAGCAGCGTCTCTTCGCCATTAGCAGTGGTGAGTACGAAGCCAGACAGGGGCGTGCTGAGCCACTTGCGCACGTTCTGGGCCAGCGCGTCGTGATCAATGTTGTCGCTGTCAGTGAACGGAGTCGGTGTTGGAGCTACAACAATCGGGTCGTTCAGTAGAATTGGCATTGGAGGATCCTTGGATTACTCGACCGGTTCCCCCATTGAATGAGAGGGGGATGAGAGAGACGAGCGGGTCACAGGTTATCGCGTGAGCTTGAATCAGCCGAATACGATCTCGACCAGGCCGTCGAGTGAATCGATTTCAGAGTCAGGAACCGGGTCATCATTCGACCTCTGGGTGCCGGTGCGATTTATCCAGACTGAGTGGATGCCAGCGTTGTTGGCACCCGCCACGTCCCACTTGAGTGAGTCGCCAACAAATGCCACTCTCTCCGCCGTGGTATCAAGACTCTTGAGCGCCACATCAAAGATCTCAATTTGAGGTTTCATGTATCCGCAATCCGGCGTAGTGATGCTCTCAAACCAGCGCTGCAGATCAGTCGCATCCAGCTTCGGCTGCTGCTGGCTCAACTCGCCATTTGTGATCATCCCAAGCTTGAAGTGTGGTTTAAGGCGGGAGAGCGTCGCATTCGTTTCGGGGTACAAGACCGGTTCTTCTCGTCTGGCGATCTCATAGGCAAGAAGTGCCACTCCAACAATCCCTGGATCAGGATCACCGGCTTCTTTGAGCGCCTCAGTCCACACGTGGTGGCGGATGTCATCCAGGCTAGTGCTGCCCGATGGATCCGTGGGAACGCCGGTCATCGCACCCCAGTAAGAGTCGGAGTAGGCCAAATACGTTTGCTCAACGCGCGCTGCACTCACGCGGCCTGACGCTCGGGCTATCGCCTCTGAAGTTGCCCGTACGGACGTGCGATAGTTGAAGTCGTCGTCGATCAGCGTCTCGTCCAGATCGAAGAAGATCGCGTCGAACCGTGGCTCCGGCACTAGCTCCAGCCTGCGTACAACCTGGACTGGGTGAGATCGATCACCTCGTGCTTGAGGCCGCTGCTACTTGCGGTGGCTTCACCCTCAGCGGTGACAAGCCATGTGCCGCCGTCTGCGATTGAATTTCCGTCTTTCATGATCACTTCGCCGTCCACCAGCGACATGGTCGCGTTACCACTCAGCGGCTCAACGATAGTGACATCGCCATCAGCACCGGGGGTGAAGTGCCCCTTGTTGAGCAGCCCAATCGTCCGGGACGGCATCCATGAGAGTTTGTGTGCCGCCTCAAGCGGTGACAGCGCACCAAATGACACGAGCGCAAACGTTCGCTCTATGGCGACGTTGCGGGGCATGGAGCCGCCGTCGGTGCTTACTGTGTCGATGTAGAACTCGCCGTTCTCGTCTTTCTCTGTCGTCAGGGTAAATGCGCTGGATGCAGGGTTCACCGGGAAGCTCAGCGCTGCGTTGGTGCTTGCAGCCTCCCAAATTCGGACAGCTTCTTCGCCTGTGACGAGGATCACTCGGCCTTCAGACTCGGCCTGTGCGAATCCGTACCCTTCCAACAGTGCCTGCCGCATCCCGGCTTCGGTGAGCGGGTAGCCTCGCAATTGAAGACAGTTGCGGGGCACGTCCGCAACAACGTTTCCTTCTTCGTCGCAGAAGCCGTTGGTGCCGTTGATCTGGGCGAGGTACGCCTCTGTGACAATCTGGCCCTTCATTCCATAGAGAATGTCGAACGCCTCACGTACTTCGTCTTCCGCCTTGTTGATGACGCCCCGGGTGTATGAGTTGACGTGGGCAACGTGGAGTCGGCCATTGCCAAGAATTCCGGGAACTTCTCGTAGACCCTCAATCTGGCTGCCGGAGTCTTTGGACCCGACGTGATAGGCGATCCATGCTGTTCGCGAGTTGGCTACTTCGATGATGTTTCCAGTGGATTCTGGCGTGAACGGGTGGTATCCACCGATCATCTTCAAGCCGATAGCGCCATCGGTCAGCGCCTTGTCGAGCGCCTCTCGCACGACGCTTGGTCGTGGATCGTCTTCTGGGATGGATTCGTGAGGTACCAGCGACAGTACGGTGGCCATATTCATGCCTGCGCCGCGGCGTTTCATGCCGTCAGCAAAGCTGTTTGGCTCGCCGTTGAGGTCAAGCGCTGTTGTTGTGCCCGACTCCGCGAGCATCTTGAATCCGACCGCCCGGTCGAGGCCTCGCTCGGACACTGCCGATACGTGCGTGTGAATATCAATGTGGCCCGGCATGACATAGCGACCGGATGCGTCGTGGACGGATGCACCAGTCGCGTCGAGCCCCTCGCCCACCTGATCGATCTTGCCTGACCGAATCCCAACGTCTGCAATCTGATCGGTCCCGTTGGTGGGGTCGAGCACATGCCCGCCCTGGATCACGACGTCAAAATTTGCCATGGTCAGTCCATCGCCTCCCGGAACAGTCGAATATTGCTCGCCCCAAGCACTTCGTTCACTTCAGCCTCAGACCGGCCACGCTTGAGCAGTAGATCAGTGACAATTGGCATCATGCCGATGTGATCCATACCCACAGGCAGTGATTTCACACCGTCAAAGTCAGTACCAATGCCAACGTGCTCGGCTCCAACCAGCTCCATAGCGTGCTCAAAATGGTCTATCGGCGGGCCTACTTCGCCGCTGGCGATGCCGATTCGCCCCCAGCCGTCGTAGTCCTGGTCGTCCCAGTCCCGCAGGTTGGCGAGATGAGCGTCGGCCGGTTCTCGAGTCACGAACCCGGCGCCAGAATTGATATTGATCACACCGTTCTTTTGCGCCAGTGCGGTGATCATCGCATCAGTCATGTTCCGTCGAGCAGGAGTCAGTGCTCGGCACGAGGAGTGCGAAGCGAAGATCGGGCGGCTTGATGCTTCGAGCACATCGTAGAAGGCCTTGTCTGAGACGTGTGAGATATCCGGAATCATGCCTACTTGATTCATCTCAGCGACGATGTCACGACCGAAGTCGGTCAGACCGCCGTGGGGCTCATCATTGCAGGAGTCAATCCAGCTAGTGGCGTCGCCCCAGCAAAGTGTGGTGGATCTGATCCCCAGTTTGTACAGCTGTCGCAGCACCCCCAGATCGTCGGATAGTGCCCGCCCACCTTCAATGGAGAGCAGCACCGCTACTTTGTCTTCGCGCTTCGCCTGCTCGACATCAGCAGTGGTCAGCGCTATCACCAGGTCGTCCGGATACTTGTCGATCGTACGGAACATGACGTCTATGCCGCGCAGCGTGTACCGGAGAGCCTCGTACTTGTCATCCACCCAGATGGCAAAGAACGCAGCGTCAATCCCGCCTTCCCGAAGGAGTGGAATGTCCACTCGGGCATCCGTCAGACGTTCGTTGAACTCGTGATCGTGCCAGAGCAGGTGCGTGATCGTGTCGATATGCGTATCGATCACGATTGCGGATTCGTGAACCCGCTGCGTCTGCTCAGAAACCGTCCACGGTTCACTCATAATTACCTCTGCCCGGGTGCCAGCGCCTCAATGAGTTCAACTTCGAAGATGATCGTTGCGTCTGATGGGATTCGGCCCGGAATGCCGCCGACACCGTAGGCGAGGTCGCCTGGAATGCTGATGCGGCGCTTTCCGCCAACCGCCATTCCACCAATGCCTTCCTGCATGCCGGTGATCAACCCACCCAACTCGAACGTAGCTGGCACACCTCGGGTGTAGCTACTGTCGAAGATGCAGCCGTTGGTTAGGAATCCGGTGTAGTTGACCAGCACTCCACCCAGTTGATCTGGCTTAACGCCTGTTCCAACCTCGTGATCGAAAGTCATGAGTCCGGTGTCTGAAGTTGCGTACTCAAACGAACCGTCATCACCGAACGCCGGAGCATCTGAGGGGTACTCATCAGTTATGCAGCCGCCGGCAGCTTGAATGTCGTCAGCGGTGCTAGTAGAGGATGTCTCAGCTCCGGCTGGTTCAACGACTTCCAGTAGCTCTACCTCAAATATAATTGTTGAACTAGGTGGGATTCGTCCCGGGATGCCAGCATCCTGATACCCGAGATTTGATGGGATGCTGATGCGACGCTTTCCGCCGACGAGCATTCCTGAGACTCCCTCTTCCATACCGTCAACCAGTTGGTTTAATCCAAATAACGTTGGCTGACCCCGAACCTGGCTGGTGTCAAACACGCAGCCATCAGTCAAGAAGCCTGTGTAGTTGATCGATACCCCACTGCCATCCGCTGGCGCATCGCCAACTCCGACTTCGTGATCGAAGTACCGGAGTCCGCTCGCTGTGGTTATGTAATCGAATGAACTGTCGTTACCGAATTCCACGGCATCAGCCGGATAGTCGTCATTCAGGCAGATCTGCGGTGAAACGGTTGGCGTGAAGACTGGAATATCAACCTGTCCGCCAACCCCTGTACCGCCGCGGCACGCGATAATGATGAGCACAAGAGCCGTTGCGAATAACGGCGTGAGCCTTCGGAATTTCAAGTTCATATCTGCCCTAGAACCGCCTGATGGTGAATGAAAACTGATGTCGAACTATTGTGATGTTTGTTGGACTATTTTCCGCTGTCTAACGCGGCCGCAAATCTGTCCGCACTGTTCGCGAGCCAATCCGACAGATTTGTGTAGAAAAAGCGAACACCCATATCCACGTACTTGCCGGCTGATTCTGCACTGACATTAGTCCCGGCCACTTTTCCAGACGCCACAATTCGTTTGATCGTTTCGTCAATGGCCGCCACAGCTTCCGGATGACCGGAGTTGCCAATGTGGCCCATGGACTGCGAGAAGTCTGACTGCGCAACCAGAAGCACGTCTATCTGGTCCACTTCAAGAATGCTGTCCAACTCCGGCAAAGCATCGTAGTCCTCAATGAGGCATACGATCATCGTCTCATCGTTGGCTCGCTTCAGGTAATCGTCTACGCCGTAGCCCTGCCTGCTCACCCACATGCCACGTCGGCCGATGGGAGCAAACTTGGCGGCCGCGACGACTTCGTCTGCAATGGCACGAGATTTCATGTGCGGCACAACAATCGACTGCGCCCCACGGTCCAGCGTGCGGTAAATGATGTTCTCTTCGTTCCAGCCCACCCGGACGATTGAGGTCTTGCCCCACAGGTCGCAGGCCCGCGTCA
>CAUZJA010000025.1:0-20794 GCA_963579925.1 Dehalococcoidia bacterium
TGCAGCCAAATCCTACGGAGCGGGACTCAAAAAATACGCCCGGGTGAAGCATCGCGTGCAGACGCAGTACTTTTCCGGCGAGCACGTGACCTGCCCGTACTGCGACGTGAAGTACAGAAAGTTTCTACCAACCGGCGTCCTGGACAGAGCGTTCTTCAAGACGGCAGAAGCCGACCGCATCCGCCAGCTTGACCACGTGACCGTGTGCAACCTGAAATGCCCTCGATGTGGATCTTCAGAGCGTCATCGTCTGGCGTATTTCTATCTCAAGGAAGCCAGGAATATCGACTCCGTCAAAGGTGCTCGCATCCTGGATGTAGCTCCTGATCCGTATATGACCGACGCCCTGTTCGATCGCGACGATATCGAATACCTATCCATGGATCTTTACCGTGAGAACGCTCAGTACAGCATGGATCTCACGGCCATGAGCTTTAGGGACAACGAGTTCGACATCATCATCTGCTACCACACGCTTGAGCACATCAAAGACGATGGCAAGGCGATGCGGGAGATGTACCGGGTCATGAAACCCGGTGCCTGGGCCATCTTGCAGGTCCCCCTCTGGGCCGACGACACGGTTGAGGATCTGGACGTGCCACGTGAGGACTATCTGAAGCTGTACGGGCACTCAGACCATGTGCGCCGCTACGGCAAGGACTTCAAAGACCGCCTGGAAGCAGCCGGGTTCAAAGTCACGCTTGACGATTATGTTCGGCATCTTCCGGACGAGCAGATCAGGAAGTATGGACTGCTTCCCAACGAGGACATATACCTCTGCGAGAAGGTCTAGTCACCCAATGCCGCTTCTCTCAGAGCTGATCGTCAATAGCGCCCGAGCCGGACTTGCGCTTCAGCGCCCCAACGGCTCGTTCCCATCAGGCCACAACGGTCCGTACAGGGATCCTGAGACGCCGCTGCGCAACACAGGTCACTGGCTGATCACAATGGCGTACGCAGCACGCACATCGGGTGACGCACAGTTTCTCGATAGCGTCCAACGTGCTGCTGATTACATGCTCAGCCCTGAACACAGGCCGCACAACGCCACGTGGCTGCATCGAGACAAGGCTGGCAAAGATCGCTGCAACGGCCTCATCGGCCCCGCATGGACCATTGAGGCCCTCTGCGCCGCATCTGACGCGCTCAAAGACGATAAGTACGCTGCTCTAGCCTCTGAAGTACTCGAACTGATTCCATATGACGACTCAGTTGGAATGTGGCACAGCCTCGATGTCGACGGCACTGACCTGAGCTTCGACCCAACGTTCAACCATCAGTTGTGGCTGGCCATGTCGGCATCTCTGCTGACGGCCTACGGCGATACAGATGCTGAAAAGCAGGCCCGACGATTCCTGAACACGTTGAACATTAACCTGACTGTTGGTGTCGACGGGATGATCCAGCACGGAATTGGCTGGCTGGCCACAAAACGACCAATTCGAACACCACGCCAACTGGCGAGTTTCTTCTACCGATTGCCAGAGCGACGCGCCCGCAAACGAGCCGGTCGCAACAAAGCCATCGGCTACCACGCGTTCAACACCTACGCATTCGCCGTACTGCAGACCCAACTCCCCGACCACCCGGCCTGGAACTCGCAGAAGATCAAAGAGATCACCAGCTTCGTCACCTCAAACACCTATCGCACCGAAATCGAAACAAGCGACTACGGCTACCCCTACAACCCACCCGGGTTTGAGATCGCACTAACCATCGAGAAGCTCCCTCTTCAATTGGAGACCATAGATCATCAGATATCTGGTTGGATCCAGTCTCAGATCGATCGTTGCCTAAACGAAACGACGCATCTGATGGACCAGGAAGCGACGGATCCAAACACACAAACTGCACGACTTTACGAGGCAACCAGACTGAGTGATATTGAACTGATGTGATGGTGGCAATCCCAAAAAAGAAACTGAGATTTCACCTGCCTCACAGTTCCGAGATTTTGAGCCCTCTAACCGCAATTCCTGGGTCAGTAACGCCTCAAATTGCAAGCCGAATTACCCTCTTCACAAACGGATCTGAACTGGGGTGAATTCAAGCACACGCTCCACCATTCGAACCGGTGTATGCGCTCGCAAAAATTGAACTGCTCGATCCCAATACCTGACCGTGGGGTGAACGAGGAATATCTGTAGGGCGTCTCCGGAATCCTAAATATGATTGGTATCAGCGCTTCCGCTTCATTCGGTCAATCGGTGAGAACTCCCGGCTCACTTCCACCGCCCGTTGGGAAGCGAGATGCACGTAGTGGTCGACCATCGACATGGCCGCGTGTCCCAGATTCTGCTTGAGCAGCAAGGAACTGCCCCCGGCCATCAAGAAGTTTGTCGCGTAGGTGTGTCGCAGCAGATGTGCGTGGAGCCTGTGAATACCCGTCGTCCGCTTGAGGGCCTTGAAGATCGATATGACTCCTTGCTTGCGTAACCCCTGCCCTTGTTCGCTGACGAAGAATGATCGCACTCCGGAAACCGGAGGCCGATGGTAAGTCATGTACTTGTAGAGAGCCTGGTGCGTCTCATGACCAAAAGGAACTATCCGCTCCTTCGATCCCTTGCCCATCACTTTCACGTACCCGACTCCGAAATTTACATTCGCTATCTCCAGGCCGGCGAGCTCCGATACCCTGAGCCCGGTATCAAGAAATAACAATACGATGGCGTAGTTCCGGGGGCTTGACGAGACGTGCGCAATAAGTAGCTCGGCCTCATCCTCTCCGAGGATCTCAATGAGTTTGCTCACTACTCTGGGGGGCTTGACTCGCTTCGCGATATTTTCATCAGTGAACCCCTCTTCGGCAGCCCATCTGAAAAAGGCCCTCAGGCCGCGCACATATGTATTAATGCTCGACTTGGCGAGAGGATGCCCTCGTCGGGTCTTCCGCTCCCCCAGATAGATCACGTGTCCACGAAGATGATCATCCGTTACCTCTCCCATCGGGACGAATGATTCCGTCGACTCCATCCACTTGATAAAGCGTCCGACTGTCAACTCGTACCACTCAAGCGTATCCCGGGACTTTCCCTCTGCCCGATTCGTGAGCTGGAATAGCGCCAGTGCCCCTTCGATGCTCGATTCTTGCTTCCGTCTTCTCGCCTTTTGTGCAGCTTTCATGTCTGCAGTGTCCATGTTGTCCGCCCTTCCATACGAGTGTCTGGCGGACAACGGCGGGGTGAAAACGCGTCAGCGAATCGCGCGAGGTAAGTGGCTAATTCGGGGTTATCGTAGAATTGAGGAGTCGGTCAAAAGTTACTTTGTGACCGGATTTCAGTTCAGATAGGGCGTTTCTGGAGCGGGGGACGAGATTCGAACTCGCGGCCACCTGCTTGGAAGGCAGGAGCTCTACCACTGAGCTACCCCCGCTCGGGACGCACTGGCTGCCAAGTGGCCGTTGGAACCTCACGCAGCTTTTCGGAGCACATGATTGATCGAGAATCTTACTTGACGGATTCCGTTCGATATTCAGGCTCTCGACACTATCGAGGATACCATGCCTGAGTGCCGTATCCCCCTTGTTTAAGGCAACCAGATAAGGACGGTTAGTGTCTGATTGGGGGCGCACTGAGTCAGATTCATTTATCATCGTCTGCATATGCCTTCAGAGCGTGTACAAAGGCAAATCGACACCTTCCTAGATAACGCGGAAGCCGCCAATCGCTAAAGTGAGTGGCAGTGAGCCGTTGAGATTTGTCGCGCCGTTCTCAATCTCTATATCGAAAATGAGGACGCAAGGTCATATCTTGGCGCTGCTCAAGATGCTTTAGGCGTCAGTTCTGCCCCAGGTTCTGCAGCACCCACCAGCTCTGAGAACCCCGTCGCTGCAACGGCTCCAACACCAGCGACATCGGCCAAATCAGATGTCCCAGAGTCGTTTGCCAACGATCGGTATCAGGTCACCGGTTTTCTGGGTGAGGGCGGTAAGAAGAAGGTCTACCAGGTTCACGATGTCACTCTGGACAGAGATGTAGCTTTCGCAATCATCAAGGCCGATGATCTGGACGAGACATCCCGACAGCGAGTCTTGCGTGAAGCCCAGACGATGGGCCGGCTTGGCGATTTCAACAATCAGATCAGCGAATCGCTGATTTATCTCTTTATAAACGGCGAATTGTGAGCGATTGAAGCGCACCCTCTCAGGCAAGTAGTGAAAGAGCGGCCAAACTGCAGAGTTTGAGTAGCCCAGGTAATAGGCGGTATTTTCAGAACTGGAGACCGGAACTCGAACGTAACGATTATCAGCCAGCGTAGCCTCAACATCAGGATCGAGTTGATCACCAATGTTTCCAAGCCACATGCCATCGCCAGCCTCATGAACTGGTCCAAGCGCGGCAACCATGCCGCCGCTACTGCGGATCTGCGTGGGCACGCCGTCTCGGCCACGACGCACCGTGACCGCAAGACGGTTTGAGACAAGTATCAAGCGCTCCAACATCAACCCCATCGCCAGGCTGAGCAAACGGAATACGTATGTCGCTAAACCTGTATCCAACCGGGCTATTGCTGCCTGCGACTATACCGCAATACTCGTAAATTCACTGAGTATTAGGAAGGCAGGGCAGTTGCGGAAGGCCAATCAAGGATTCGTCTGGAACGACCAATCGAGGATCTCATGGGTCTGAGCTGCGCCGCCCGTGCTCGATGTGAACCCTATCCATTCGGCATCATCACAGAGTCGCAATTCTGAGGCCATGTCAAACTCTGTTGTCACCAATGGAGTATCAAACTGGTCAAGAAAAACTGAAAACTGATGGCCGTCATACACGACCCTGACAACATGAGGCTGGGCATCGGCAAAAGAGACCTCTGGCACCGCCATATCTCGCGCAGGTGATGAATCAAACGTATTGGACCGGATGCCGTTTGAACGTATCGCCACGTGATCCCCCGCTGGATCCTCATGGTCAGGGTGCTGCCATGTATCAAACTCAACCGCAATGCTGCGTCTAATACCCCTACCCTCGGTCACATCGTATCCAAGAGATCGTTCAGCGCTTGGCGACATGTATACAGGGGGATCATCTTGAATTACAAATGCGAATCCATGAGCGCCAGAGCCCAACTTATCTCGAATTACGAACGTGAATTGAGAAGAAAACCATTTGCCGACTGCAAGTTTGGAACCGGTCCATAAGGATGGAAGCCGTTCACTGGGTCAATGATGAAGCCCCTTTGTGATGCACTACTGTCCGCTATCGCTACCAGTACGGGACGGGCGGTTTGGGTGACGAAATCCTCAACAGGAGGGGCGGATTGCGTTATCTGTGCCTGAATGCGTCGAAGTGCACACGCCCTATATCGCCCAGGAGACTACAAATATCGGGGAGTGAAGGGTCTGCCATGGGCCGATTGACCGTCCTTCAAGAGGTTCTATCAGCCGTAAATCGCTACACCAGGCGGCCCACTCTAAGCTGTCAGGACACCGTAAGTTCATCCGGGTTGCTGTCAAAACTGCTGTCAATCATCATATCCCGGACGTGAAACGACCCCCAAAACAGGGGTCGTATTCGTATTGGGATTGAACTGTGGAGCCAACGATAGGATTCGAACCTACGACCTGCTGTTTACGAAATACCCACTCGGAGTCCCCATTAGAACTTCAGGAATTCAGCTTGGGATTAAACTGCTGCTTTCCAATATCCAGTAAGTATCCGTAACGCGGAGATACCTTCGGGTAAACACTGGGGTTACGAGCGTTACGACGTAAATTCTGGGAAGCTCCCAGCGACTTGAGAAACGGCCTGCATAGAGGACGAATCAGTCGATCAGCACACCCGGATTCATGATCCCCGCGGGGTCAAGCACAGCTTTCGTCGCTTTGAGCGAGCCGGCAAATAGGTCTGGCCGTTGCTGGTCGTACCAGGGTCGATGCAGCTTCCCTACAGCATGATGATGCGTAATCGTCCCGCCTGACCTGATGATCGCACTGGATGCCGCTTCCTTGATCTCACGCCAAATCTCAAGCTCTCCGCCCGAGAATCCTGGCGCTATGAACGTGTAGTACGGTGCTGGGCCATCGGGGTACACGTGCGTAAACCGGCATGAAATGGTGCCTCCGCCACATCGATCATCCAGCACTTTCTGGACACTTGAGCGCACCTCAGCATCCAACTTTGGCCACGCATCCCAGGTGACGGCAGTTTCAAACGTATCGTGAATCAAGCCCATCGCGATGGTGCTATTCATGGCGTACGGGGCGTTTATGAACGACTCGCGCCATCTGCCGACAGCGCCTTGCCGCCCCGCGCCGCTGCTCTCTTTCTCGGAGTCCACAACCTCGTCGGGATCAACTATTCCACCCAACTCACGGGCCATCTTCAACGTGGCTTCCAGAGACTCAGTCTGTGGAACATCAGTCGATTCAAACCCGATCACCAGGAGGGTTTTCGTCCCGTCCATCCCAGCGGCGTTCTTGCCTTCAAGTGCATCCAGCATTCGCAGGTTAGCCGGCCACAGCTTTGCCTGAACTATCTCGCGTGCGGCACCCCAGGCATCTTTGTAACTATCAAAATAGACGCCCGCCGACGCCCTGAACCCCGGAGGCTCCTGCAGGCGCACCCAAGCCTCCGTAATCACGCCAAAGATGCCTTCGCTGCCCAGGACCATTCGATCAGGACTCGGTCCAGCCCCGCTTCCGGGAAGACGTCTCGACTCCCATGGCCCCGAAGGCGTGAGCATTCTTGCTGACTCGACGAAATCATCAATGTGAGTATGGTTCGTCGCGTAGTGACCACCGGATCTGGTGGCTATCCACCCACCCAGCGTGGAGAACTCAAAGCTCTGGGGAAAATGACGCATCGTCAGGCCGTGTTTCTTTAGCTCTCGCTCAAGCGCCGGGCCGTAGATACCAGCCTGAATCCGAGCCGTCCGGGATTGCGTATCGACCTCGAGAACTTTGTCGAATCGCTCCATGTCGAGCGATATGACGCGCTCGTCATCTGGATCAGGCTCATAGCCAGATACGACTGAGGAACCGCCCCCAAACGGATAGACCTTGACCTCATTTGCAGACGCCCACTCAAGGATCTGTTCGATCTGAGCTTCTGATTCCGGCCTCAGAACAGCATCTGGAGGTGCCGGGAAATCACCTTTGAATGCTCGGATGCGATCAGGGAAGCTTCGCCCGTATGTGTGGACGGCCCTGTCGGCGTCATCTGTAGACGTGATGCCTTTGAAATTGGCAGGCATCTCCACACGTGGTGACCGCAGATCTAGATCAGATTGTGATGGTGCGTTCGCTGGGAGAATCTGCCGCCCATAGCGCTCAGACAGAGACTTCGCAGTCCCAGCCAGATCAGCTTCGGTTGGTTCATCAGAAACTCGTCCCCAGGCCCAGATGCTTCTATCCGTCAATATCCATCACTCCCTTTCATGGGAGCGATGTTATCTTCTGAAACCGGGGTGGAACGGGACCAGTTGGCTAGGCTGCGCCTGATTCAGGCTCATTGAATGCGTTAGCGATGACGATTTCCCTGATGGCAGCGTCATCTTCAGACACGGTCTCTTCGACGACCGTCTCGGCCGTTTCCATCCTACGATCTGCCAATCTCAGCGCTCGAGCGCGGACTTCCTTGTCCACTTTCACACTTGCAGGGGCGATGAATCCGCGTTTGCCGAAGCGATCCAAGAACATGATTCGTCCGATGCCTTTGTTGGAGAGCGCAACGGTCGATCTCATACGGCCCTCAGCATCAGCGAAGATGAGAGTGGCAGAACCGTCATCCTTGGCGCTGAACACGATCCGCTTCCGGCCCTGATCATCTTTCACATAGAGATTGCGAGCTTTCAAGGTTGTCACTCGTAGTTCAGCAATCTCTCGTGGCTCGTCGAGTCCGGGCACGGGCATGGGCGGAGCCGCGCTGATATTCGCATTTACTCCGACGGTGGCCCCTCCAGTTGTTCCTTTGGCTGCCTCGATGATTCCTGGGACATCTGGGACAGGCGGAGCATCGGAGTCGGTCATTGCGGCCAGGTAGGTGAATCCGTGAATGTCGTCAGCGCCAAATACGGATAGGGGATCAGGCGCGGGCTTGTACCTTCCGGAGAACGTCCATTCCTCCTCCCCTGAGAACCCAGTCTCAGCGCACTCGAAGATATCTCCTATCTTGATCTCAATAGCCTTGGATAAGGCCTTCATACCTTCCAGCGCGTTGCTCATTACAACGTTCATTAGATCATTTGTCGCACCCAGCGCCGCATCACCAACGGGAGTTAGCGGCCGTGAACCAAAATCCTCAGCAAGGCGCGCTGCGGTGTCTGCTGCCAGATAGTAAAGAACAAATCCCTGTACCGTCCCGGTGACCTTGGGAGAGACACCCACCATCGGGCCTGAAGGATTCAAGCGTTCGTCGCCCGAACTTTTTGAAAGTTCGCGGCGGAATTGGCTATGCCAGGTGTTTTGCAACGGGTCCATGAACGCTAGTCCATATTCCAAGTGCTCGATATCAGACATCGTTGGATCCGATTGACATGATTGCTGTCATCTATTGATCTTCAACCGGAGCGCTTGAATTGAAAATAGGTCGGTTGCCAGTGCTACTTGGGGGTTAGCGCCCACGCGTGTCCCAAGTGTGCCAACAACGTTGATCACCGATTCATTCCGGAAGTACTTCGTCAAATAGCCGATAGAGATTGCCTCCAAGTATCTTTTCAATCTCTAGCTCAGTGAATCCATCTGCCTCCAGCGGACCAACTATGTTGCCTATTTCCGAAGTTGACTCCAGCCCGCGCGTCCATGAAATGTCGTCCTGGGAGGTGTTGCGAGTGTAGAGTTTGTCTCGCTCCTGGTTTCCCAGAATGAAATCAGGCCCCAGCCCTATGACATCGATTCCACCAATATCAGCAACGTACCGGATCTGACGAACCACGTCAGCGATCTCTGCCTGTTTATCATTCACACCCAGGACGAGGCGCGAGCAGAAGTGAATTCCAATCACGCCGCCGTTTTCAGCCATCGAGCGAATCTGATCATCCCAAAGGTTCTGCAGCTTGGGAGCGAGTTCTCGTGAACCTGAGTGTGAGTTTAGGATTGGCAGCGATGTCTCTTCAAGAGTGTCCGCAATGGCAGTCGGAGAGGAATGAGATACATCCACCACCATCCCAAGTTCATTCATCCGAGAGACCACCGTGCGACCAAACGGAGTCAGTCCAGGCCGGTCTGATTCCAACTCATTCTCCTGGCTGGCAGATATCTTGTTCCGCATCGACCAGTTGAACTGGATATGCCGCATCCCAAGCTCATGAAACGCGTTCAGTTGGGATATCGAATCACCAATCATCTTCCCACCCTCCGTGCCAAGGATGAGTCCAAATAGGCCCTGATGGCGGGCGTTACGCAGGTCATCAGCGGTACGAACGATCTTCAGCCAGTCTGAGTTCTCGCGCTCGTGCCGAAGCTGCTTTGCAATCGCTTCAATTCCGCGCTCAGCAAATCCGTCATACCCAAAATAACTCGCCTCAAACTGTTCCCTGGAAGGCGCATCAATCCACGCATCCACCAGCATGTGGAGAATCTTCCCTGTAACTCCTGCCGCATGATCACGCTTGAGATCTTCCACGCGGTCCATGTGATCGTGGGCAAGGTAGATCGGCATGTCGGTCATCTTGCGCCCAACTTCGGAGTGTCAGAGGTCTCCTCAATCGTCAGCAGGCTCACCAGCCCGCTGTGCCAATCGTAACCATGAGGACGGCGCGTGTGATCGATGGCCGGACTCGTCCAGTAGTAGAGCACCAGCGCCTTCTCCTCAGCGAAATACTCCTTCAACACAGTGCCAAAGTAGTCTGTGATCTTCCCCAGCGGCTGCCCCGGCTCAACAACTTCGCCCTCTTTGACAGCGGAGTGCCAGACACCGGAAACATCTGCGTTGACCTGCTTCCGACTGCCTTCAATAAACGTGTGCGAAGGTCGCTGCGGCTCACCCTCAAGGTTTTCCACGGTCTGCAACGCGGCAATCAAGCCCTGATAATGCGCATCAATGTGCGCCTCATTCGGCAGGCCGTTTTTGCCAATCTCAGCCCATATGTTGGCAACGCCGTCATCCGCGAGATAGTTGACCAGCAACGGAACGGAGTCTCGTTCTCGCCGTAGCTCTATGTGCTCAACAGGGTAACCAAGCGCGAGCGACAACGTCTTCCGCTGGAACTCATCTGAGCCCTGTACTGGCACTGGAATCCATGAGTGCAGCGCCTGGGCAAATTCACCGCTGTGCATGTCGATGACGTAGTCAGATGTCACAAGCAGTTTGTACAGAACATCGATCTGAAACTCGGTATACGAGTTATCTGGGTTACCCGGCCCGTAGAAGTGCACTTCGCGCTGGTCTACTGGCGACAGTTGCATGTTGCGCGTCATGAAAGCTCTGGTCGAGACAACCGGTATCACCCGCACGGTTCCAGCGATTGGCGTAGTCCGCAGATGATCGATGAGTCGTTGAGCGGCCAGAATTCCTGAATATTCGCCTGCGTGCATGCCCGACATCACGGTGAACTCTGGCCCGTCCGCCTCTCCGCGGAATGTGACCACCGGAATCTCTACCGATTCCTCTCCGCGAAATGAGGCTCTGACGATCTCTTCTTCTGAACGATTCGTGCTCATACTCAGAACTTTGGCTTTCAATTCATGCCGTTTTGACACGATTAGATTCGCATGTAACCGGCACATATAGGACAATCTGGCACCATACTACGCGTGGACAGGGGCCAAAATGGCTCGGAATTCCGATATATCCCAATACGTTAGGTACCACGCAGAGCCAATTCGCTGGAGCAATAATGGCAAGTACTGAGCCGCTAATCCGAGCCGACCACATCAGCCGAACCTATGATCTTGCTGGTGAAAAAGTGCACGCCGTCCGGGACATCTCTCTTGATATTGACCGAGGGGTGTTCATCGCGCTAGTAGGCCGGTCCGGCTCCGGTAAGACGACACTGCTTAACCTTCTGGCCGGTCTCGACACGCCGTCCGAAGGAACGATTTCCTTTGAGGGGCGCGATCTCTCAACGTTCAATGAAAATGACATGGTCGACCTCAGGCGGCATCGTCTGGGTTTCGTATTTCAGTCTTTTGGTCTTCTGCCACTTCTCTCAGCATATGAAAACGTTGAGTTGCCGTTGCGAATATCGGGTGTCAGAGCAGGTGACCGATCTCGCCGAACCAAAGAGGTGCTTGAGATTGTGGGCCTCCTGCGCCGCTCAAGCCATCGCCCTTACGAACTCTCAGGTGGTGAGCAGCAACGGGTGGCGATCGCACGTGCAATCGCGATGCGTCCGTCTCTGATCCTTGCTGACGAGCCAACGGGAGAATTGGACTCCACCAACGCGCAGTCGATATTCGGACTGTTCCAGCAGATGGTGCGGGATGAAGGAATGTCTATCGTCGCAACCACGCACGATCAGACGTTGCTGGACATGGCAGATGAAGTCCACCGAATGCACGACGGACAAATCCAAAGCACCTGGACGGCGGGCGAAGACGAAGTAGCCCCGGACAACCCACACGCAAGGTTCATGCCGCCAGTAGCGACTGAATCAGCAACTTAGCTACGGAAACATCGCATCCATCCGCCCAGAATCAAACCTCTGAGCGATGTGGATGAAATAGGGATATTGATTTGACCTCAACAGAGACCCGACCAACGTCTGCCCTTAGTGACGAGTGCAAAGAAGTAATTGCCGACTCTGTCAGGGCTATTCTGGCTGCCGTTGGCGAAGACGCCACACGAGACGGCCTGCAGAGCACGCCCGACCGAGTGGCTCGCATGTACGATGAACTACTTGAGGGGTATCAAACAGATCCCGAAGAGTTGCTTAATAACGCTTTATTTGAAGTCGAATATGATCAGATGGTTGTGGTCAAAGACATCGAGTTCTACAGCATGTGTGAGCACCACATGATTCCGTTCTTTGGTTACGCACACGTGGGGTATCTGCCTACTGACAAGGTGATTGGGCTGTCAAAGATTCCACGTCTGGTAGAGATGTTTGCCAGAAGGCTCCAGGTTCAGGAACGAATGACGCATCAAATCGCTGAGTTGATGGGGACGATGATCAACCCACGGGGTGTTGGCGTTGTTATTGAGGCAACGCATCTTTGCGCCGTTATGCGCGGTGTCAAAAAGCATCACACCAAGATGGTGACCAGCGCGATGATTGGTGAGTTCCGTGAGAATGTCACCACCCGTGATGAGTTCATGGCCCACATCCGTCACCAGGCCGGAAACCTTCTCTAGGTTGCCGATGCCCTCTGGGTTGCGAAAATTGGGGTTGATACCGTGAATCCTGAATCTGCAATCGCACTCGTAACCGGCGGAGGCACCCGCGTTGGCAGAGCAATATCACTCGCCCTCGCGGCGCACGGTGCGTCTGTGGCGATTCACTATCGTTCTTCCGATCGTGAAGCCAGGGAAGTAGCCGAACTGATCTCACAATCCGGCGGCAACGCACACTGTTTCCAGGCAGATCTTTCAGATCCAGATCAGATCGACTCGCTTGTTCCAGACGTAACCGGGCACTTTGGTGGACTAAAGATCCTCATCAACAGCGCGTCGGTCTACGATCAGGGTGATCTTGAGACGACCACCCGCGCCGACTGGGAGTTGAACATGAGGGTGCATTCATGGGTCCCCTTCAGGCTCTCGCAGATGATGATTGCGGCGCTTGGAGATGCTCCAGGCAAAATAATAAACGTCAACGACACCAAGCTTGTGAAGCCAAATCGGTTCGCCTACAGCGTTTCCAAATCAGCATTGTCAGCGGTCACCAGAACACTGGCCGCCGCCGTCGGGCCAAATGTGCAAGTCAACCAGGTTGCCCTCGGTGCCATACTGCCTCCCGAAGACCTTGCAGAAGATCGCGTCTCCGCAATCGCTAAGACAGTCCCCGCCGGCCGATGGGGTCACCCGGATGATGTGACTACTGCAATCATATATCTCATTGAGAATGACTACATCAGCGCAGAGACGCTTCACATAGACGGCGGTTCCAACGGGACTATCGGCTAGTTCTCTTTCACTGCAAATCAGCACCAGATAACCCAGATAGTCAGGAGTATTACATTGGTAGAAGGCACACCGGGAAGAGTTGCACTTGTTACCGGGGGTTCCGGCGCACTTGGGTCAGTGGTGGTCGCTGCAATGACAGAGGCGGGGATAACGGTCTTCCGAGAGAGCCAGTACGATCCTGACTCTCGGCCGATGAAGTTTGATGTGACAGACCCGATTGCAGTGAACGGAGCAGTACAAAGTGTGATCGAGATTCACGGCCATCTGGATATCGTGGCGAACCTCGTTGGCGGATGGCACCCCCAGCCAACACTTGCGGAGACTTCGAATGAGGATCTGGACTACTTCTTGAACCTGAACCTCAAATCTGCGTTCAACGTATCACGAGCCGCCGCTCCGCGCATGGTTGAACAAGGCTGGGGCAGGATCATCAACATCGGCGCGATGCCGGGCGATAAGGGCGCTGCTTTCAATGGCGCATACGGAATCTCCAAGGCCGGAGTGCTGGTGCTCACTGAGGCTATGGCGGAGGAACTGAAAGGCACTGGAGTCACGGTAAACGCGCTTGTCCCTTCAACGCTGGACACTCCAGCCAATCGTGAAGGCATGCCGGACGCTGATTTCTCAGCATGGGTTCCGCCCGCCCACGTAGCTTCCACAATCCTGTTTCTATGCTCAGATGGGGGCGCATCAATCACGGGAGAGCGGATCCACGTGCTCAATCGATCCTGATGCCCTCCCCGCCTGACATGCTGCTCATAGAGGGAATGAAATTCCACTGCACTATTGGCGTGCGAGAGTGGGAGGCACTGGTTGAGCAGGAAGTGTTCATCGACCTGAAAGTTCAGATTGATTCGCGTCCAGCTGCAGCGTCTGAAGATCTGAATAAGGCGGTCAACTACTCTGAGGTTGTTGCTGCGGTCCGTGATCTGATTTCCAGTCGGCCATTCAAGCTGGTTGAAACGATGGCTGAGCAGATTGCCGGCGTTGTGCTGGCAATCGATGGCACAATCGCCACGACAGTCAAAGTCTCCAAACCCAGCGCGAGTAAGATCGCCCAAAACGTTGCAGTGGAAATCACGCGGCGGCGCGCTGCCGATGAAACCGGCAACTAGCGGAGACTGATCACTGTTGGCACAACGGGTGTTCATCGCCTCAATAGCTCCCCTGTTTGAAAACCAGGTCTACGGCGGCTCGCAAGCAATCCTGCAATCAATTGCCGTAGGACTGGCTGAGGCCGGTGCAACAGTCGATATCGTCTGCTCACTCCGCCCCGAGAATGAGAACGGCTTCCGCTGGCATGAGCGAGCGACAGTTCACCCGCTATTGCGACTCACCGGTGCGTTTCCAGATCCGTATGAGGTGCCCCCGGGAGATATCGCGATGTCAGCCCGAGAAATTGCGCCGCTTCTGGAAGCCGCCGACGTGATCTACCTCCACGCAGACATCTTTCACCTGCGTCGTTTGATTCCGGAGAACAAACCGGTCATTCGGTCATTTCACGACTTCTCGTTTGAGACGGCGCTGATCTCGGCCTTCGGCTACTCCGCAGACCTGACGATAGTGCCGTCGCTCTTTCTGGGCCGCAGCATCAATGCGTCCGTCGGCGTAAGCGGGATGCGGGGTGTTGAGCCGGTGGTGGTCATCCCAAACGGCATCGACACAGCCAGGTTCGCGGTCGCGAAATCCCCGCAGCGAGATGAGGATGGCACCCTTCGGATGCTCTACCCTCATCGGCCAGACGAACGCAAAGGCATCCTCGAATGCCTGGCTCTTGCCCGTTCGCTGCGCGATGAGCGCCCCAACCTAAAGCTGGAGCTGATCGTTCCGAAGCACATCGACGCTGATCGGCTCCCGGACTTGATGCAGATCCACGCTGCTATCGAATCTAGAGCGGCTGAACTGGGCGTTCAAGAGAACATCAAGTACGTGCCGTGGCAGACCTCAGAGCAGATGCCGGACTTCTATCGGTCTGGTGATATCACCCTCTGCCTCGGTAACGCCATCGAAGCATTTGGCCTTGCTCCTTACGAATCGATCGCATCAGGCACGCCAGCAGTTGTTAGCCGGGTGGGTGCCTACCGGGATGTTCCAACCAATCCCAGCATTGCGACGATCGATCATGGCGATCTTAAAGCCACCGTATCCGCCGTTCTAAACCTCTTCGATGTAGGCCTCGAACCGGTTCAGGTTCATCCGTTGCCCGGCGAGTATGTGCAATCCCTAATGATCGATCGCTATATCAACATCTTGCTCAGCCCAGATGACGCAATAAAGAAATTCCAGACTCCCTCATCTGAAGCACCAGATGCCAACCGGGTAATGCTGGCTCCCTGGTGCCATGTGGTGACAGGCGGGATCTACGACGATTACGACTACGGAGTACGTGCACTCCCCGATCTCTCTGATTTCCTTCGTGAAAGAGACCCTGGCCAGATGCTCTCCCCTGCTGACCTTCAGATTAGCGGCGTCGACAGCGATGTAATTGCGATAGCGATCGGGCAATCGGTTCTCGTACCAGCGTTCTCTGAGCCGCTTTCCCCTTAACTCTGAAGACCGCCCGTAGGCAGCCTTCAGAGTTAAGGGGGTGCGGCCCTTTCACCAACCGGGGAAATAGGAGACCGAGTGTGGGGCTATTGGAGTAACCCGGGTCGCATTCAGCATGTTGATCAAGATCTGCGGAGCCACTCGGCATATCGCCGGCGGGGGGTGGTCCCGTTGACCTCTCACTGAGATTCATATTGCACCCTCCATCTTTGACCAACGTGTGATGTTTGTTGGAAGTAAGTAGGAGTCACCCCCTCCAACTGGTGTAACTACACAGGCATCTCAATCTCGTCCACGTTAAATTGAGATGACAGACACAAATCGAACAGCGTTTTCGCGGGGCTCACATACTCATGGACACACAAGGTGCTCGGATATTAATTGTTGATGATGAGCCAGATATTCTTGCGCTGGTCGCAGCTCGCCTGGAAATGGCTGGACATCAGACCATTCAGGCCGCGACAGGCGAAGAGGGCCTCCGAGTCTTTTTCGACCACCGCCCAGAGCTTGCCCTGCTTGATATCGACATGCCAGGCATGGATCGCATTGAACTCTACGGCCGAATACGGGAAGTCTCAAACATCCCCGTCCTATTTCTCACTGCGCTGGGATCCGAACACGAAAAGGTCCGCGGACTGGCCGCCGGTGCTGACGACTACATCGTCAAGCCATTTGGACGCGATGAACTCATGGCTCGTGTCGGCGCCGTCCTTCGTCGCGCCTCCCTTCCATCAATGGACAAGGCCTCCTGATGCCTACTCCGACTCAGCGCTCACTATCGATTACGCAGCACACCGGGTCACGGCACGCGGCAAAGAGTTGGAACGTGAGAATGATTCAATGCGGCGCGCTCTCGCGATTGTGTCGCACGAACTGAAGACTCCGCTCACGTCCATTGTTGCGTTCTCTGATCTCCTCCTGAGAAACGGAGAGGATCGGTTCAATACCAGAGAGATGGGGCAACTTGGCAGCATCTGCCGCAACGCCGGCAGGTTGAGCGAAATCATCGAAGACCTGAGCCACGTAGTGATCCTCGGAGGTAAGAACGGGCTTTCGATTTCGCCGTCCAGTTTTGACGCCGCCAAGCTAATCGATGAAGCAGCGATATCTATGGAGCCCGTGCTGGATCTGGCAGGCCAGACTTTCATCGTTCACTCGCCACCGTCGGGAAACCTCCTCCAGGCGGACAAATCCAGACTTCACCAGGTGATTGAGAACCTGCTCACCAATGCGTCAAAATTTAGCCCTGCTGGATCTCACATTGATATTGCAGCAGAGATTGATGAGTCTCGCTTCTATGTACAGGTCGTAGAACGAGGGACTGGAACCTCCAAAGAAGAAGAATCCAGGGTTTTTGACTACTTCTACCGCGCAGATACCGGAGCATCCAATCGAGTGCCCGGGCTGGGACTAGGGCTGTTTATTACCCGAGAGATAATTCATGCCCATGGCGGAAGCCTCTCGCTTAAGAGTGAACTAGGACGCGGAACCACCGTCTCATTTGCAGTCCCCCGGACATCAACAAAAGACCCCTCCAAGCGGTAAGTCTCGTACGCCGCCCAACGTCCTCCTGTCGAGTGAACGGAGCATCACCCTGTCACTGTTTCGGCAGGGGGCGTTTGCGCCTGTCGGCCAGCAGTCCTAAACTGTCTCACCAACGTGGCCCCACAAACGGGCGAGCACACCACAATTTTCGGCCCAGGGAGATTAGCTACAACAAATGGCGACACCCACATTTGATCTTTCAACACTGTATTCAAAGGACAGCCTGAACACGGAACTCAAGGTTCCGGCTCATGCCAAATTTGACTTCGCAACCGCCCAGCCAGACCCGGACTCCATTCCGTTCCAGGGTCTGACTGACGCCCTATCCGCCATGCTGGAGAAGCAAGGTGGCGATCTGGCGTTCTACCCGGATGCACGTGGCATCCCTGAGCTGCGAGAGCTGGTCGCTGCAAAGTTGGAGCGCGACGATGGCTTCAAGGTCTCACCGGACAACATCGCGATTCTGAACGGCTCAGCTGAAGCCAACTTCACCGTTATCCGGGCGCTAATCGACCCGGGCGACACCGTAATCATGGAGCGCTACGTTTACTCCGGCACACTGGCCCAGTTCCGCAAGGCTGGCGCAAACGTAGTAGGCACACCAATTGATGACGACAGCATCATTCCAGAGGAGCTTGAAGAGCTCATCGTGAACCTGACTGCGGAAGGCAAAAAGCCAAAGGTCCTCTACACCATTCCAGAGTTCCAGAACCCTACCGGCAACACCCTGCCCACAGAACGCCGCAAGCAGATCATCGACATCTGCCGCAGGCACCACCTGGTGATTGTTGAAGACGAGTGCTACACGGACCTTCGCTATGAAGGTGAAACACAGGAATCCTTCAGGTCACTGGATGACTCCGGCATGGTTATCTACGTGGGGTCGTTCTCTAAGATTCTGGCCCCGGGCCTCCGCCTCGGTTACTTTGTCGCTGACACGGAGACAATGCAACGAGCGCTCAGCTTCCGCATGACCGGCACGAACCATTTCACATCCCTGGCCGTGTACGAATTCCTCAACCGCCAGATGTACGAACACATTGACCACATCAACGAACTGAACCGGCCAAAGCGTGATGCGATGGTCTCAGCTCTGGGTGAGAACTTTGGCGGCACAGGCACTACCTGGACCACGCCAAAGGGCAGTCTCTACCTCTGGGTCACGTTCCCCGAGCACGTAAATGCCACGGAACTGATGCCAATTGCGTTCAAGGCAGGCGTCGGCTTCAACTCCGGTGCGGCCTTTGCTCCAAACGGCGACGGCGATCACTGTGCACGACTCTGCTACGGCTACGAGTCACCGCAGAAGAACAGGGACGGAATCGCACTCCTGGCTGAGATCATGGAGCGTGAGGGATCGTTCAAGGTTTCCCCCGGCGGCTAACCAATAACTGCAACTAATTCGGCCCCACCGTCATGGTGGGGCCGTTCTATATCCCCGTTTGTCACTATCACGCACAGTGGCATCAGGTACTATTCACCGCCGTGCCCGAACCATCTGACGAAACATCTCAACCAACCCTGAACACTTACGGTGAACCGCCGGTAGTTGACGCTACCCAAAAATCTGCTACACCGTTTTCCATACGTTCAATAATCTGGACGGTGTACGTACCAACATTGCTCCTTTCGCTGGGTGAAGGACTCGTCCTCGCTCAGGTGCCACTATTCGCAAAATCCATGGGCGCTGGCCTCGGACTTATCGGCATCGCGGTCGCGGCGCGTGAGGTCGGAACGATGCTGTTCGACGTCCCATCTGGTGCCTTCGTCTCTCGGTTCGGCTCCAAGAAGACGATGGTCTTTGGCACCGCGGCCATTGGGGTGACAGCCCTGGGCGCGGGTCTTGCGGCAACCATCTGGGTCTACATAGCCCTGCGGTTCTGCCAGGGTATGGCCCGAGCGATCTGGTCGATATCCCGCCAGGCGTACATAGCCCAGGTGATCCCCAACCAGAATCGAGGCCGCGCACTTGCCCTATTTGGCGGCGTGAACAGAATGGCGCTGTTCGTCGGGCCGTTGATGGCTGCATTCATCGCAACAGAATTTGGACTGCAATCCACATTCTTCGCGCAGGCTGGCATCGGCATCGTTACAGCAGCGCTCATGCTGATATTGCTGCAAGATACAGGCAGCGCAGGATTGCACGCGGAGGGCGAGTCGATCGTGTCCCGGCTCAGCGAAGTGATCACAGAGAACAAGCGCATATTCGCCACTGCCGGTGTTGCCGCGGTCTGTCTGCAACTCATCCGCAACGGGCGTACCATCCTGATTCCCCTCTGGGGCGATTCGATTGGCATCAACGTCCGAGATATCAACCTGATCATGAGCGCGTCCTCTCTGGTCGACAGCTTCTTCTTCTACCCGGTTGGCATCGTCATGGACCGCTATGGACGCAAATGGGTTTTCGTTCCAAGCCTGATAGTGCTCGGCTCATCGCTGGTGCTGATTCCGCTGGCCGGTAGCTTCGGAACGCTGATGGCGATCGGCCTGTGGGCCGGAGTTGGCAACGGCATCAGCAGTGGAATCGTATTCACCATGGGAGTCGACTTCTCCCCGCCCAACAGGACAGGCGAGTTCATCGGCGTCTGGCGGCTTATCGGAGACATAGGTGGCAGCACAGGCCCGTTTATCGTCGGCTTCGTGGCGCAGGCCGCAACACTGGGTGTCGCGGCAGTGGTCACCGGTGGTTTCGGATTCCTGGGGGCCGCAATCGCGTTCTTCTTCGTTCAGGAAACGTTGAAGAAGAACCCGAAGTCACGCAAAAAGTAAGCCCTGTCGTCCCAGGTTCTAAAGCAGCCCGTGCAGATCCTTCAAGCATCTCGACTGCTCTTCCAAGGTAAAACCATCCACGTAGAGCTTGTTATCGCCTGAGAAGCCGTCCACTGCCCCGCCCTCAACAAGCGTCGTAACCCAGTCAACCTCATCGTCTAGCGACGGAAGCAAGTTCTGCCCAGCCGCTTGCGAAAGCGCAGTTACGAGGCCATAGCCACCCCAGTTGGACACGGCGGCACACATCAGAGCTGTTGTGGTGGTAATCGCAGGCAGATCAGGTAATCCTTCTGTTTCAGAGATGATCTGCGCCAGGTTCCCCATGCCAATCTCATTGCCGCCATCGCCTATGCCCAGCGAGTACGGGTGCTGATCGAAGAGATGATCAATCTTGGCGTTGTGCTCAGAGATATCCAGTGAACGCATGTTGCGGTAAATGCCGTCTGAAGAGATCCCTGCTCGTTCGATAGAGATCATGAGGTCCGGGCGCTCATCTCGAATAATCGCCTGTGCAAACTCAGCCGATTCACGATGATTTGTGATTGGGAAATCAATAATTTCGTGAGCAGGACTTGCAATAGAAGCGAGTGCTCCCAGTGAGACAGAGTCCGTGATATACGAAACGTCGAACCCAAGCTCCGTGAGAGCGTTCCCAATCGCCACCGCACCCGGAGGTCCATCTGTTTCCGGCTGGCCAGCAGACACGATGTAGAAGCCGGTAGTGATCATCACCCGGCCTTTATGCTCCATCACAAACTTGGCAGCATCAGTGGCATACTCAGGCTCCAGATGAGGCGCCAGATGCCGCATACCGCGCACATCCCCCTTGAGGATGATCTCTTCAATTGCTCCCACTTATGACTCCAGATTCTGCCGGTTTATGGTTCGGTATGGTGCGTTCAGAATATTGACGCATATGATCCGATGAG
>CAUZJA010000026.1:0-19079 GCA_963579925.1 Dehalococcoidia bacterium
TTTGGTGCGCACTTTGCGTTTAATCACTCATGGAGACTCCGAAGCCCATACAATCGGTAATCGCAAATACAAAAACTAAAAATCCCGGCGTTCTCAGATCGTGATTAGATAGGGACCAGACAAGGGCAGTGAGATGAAAGCAGCAGTTCTTTACGAAGCAAATCAGCCTCTGGCGATTGAAGAGCTTGAACTTGATGAGCCGGGATTCGGCGAAGTTCGCGTTCGTATCGGATCAGCCGGCATCTGCGCGAGTGACCACCACATCATGATTGGTTCAGCTCCGTATCCAATGCCAATAGTGCTGGGCCATGAGGGCGCCGGGACTGTTGAAGAGGTTGGCCCCGGCGTATCCAGAGTGAAGGCGGGCGATCGATGCGTCATTTCTTTCATCTCACCGTGTGGTCACTGCACACCATGCAACACCGGCCAGCCACAACTGTGCGATACGCATCGCCAGGTGAACTCGCTCATGTTTGACGGTACAGCGCGTCTCCACAAGGACGGCAAAGATATTTTCCAGATGCAGAAGGTTGGCGTATTCGGCGAGCACGCAGTGATCCCGGAGGCCGCATGCTCACCAATGCCTGATGACGTTCCTATGGAGGTAGCGGCGCTGATTGGTTGCTCCGTCACGACTGGAGTTGGCGGTGTTATCAACCAGCCCAATATTCAGACCGGCGGCACCGTTGTCGTGATCGGGCTGGGTGGAGTGGGGCTCAACGCGGTGCAGGGTGCCAAGCTGCTCAACTCTCGCCAGATCATCGCAGTGGATATTCACGATCACAAGCTTGAGTTCGCCTACAGATTTGGTGCGACGCACGTAGTGAACTCTCGTTCAGAAGACGCTTTAGCCAAGATACTGGAACTAACGGGTGGTGAGGGCGTCGATTTCGCGTTCGACACATTTGGCGCGTCGGTTACAACCGGTCAGGCCATCGATAGCGTGAAGAAGGGCGGCACGGCGGTCATCATTGGCCTCGCTCCAGCAGGGGAGACGGTGCCGCTGAACCTGGTTGATCTTGTACGTCTTCAGAAGAGCGTTGTGGGAAGCTACTACGGCTCAGCAAGTCCGCACGAAACTTTCAACAAGCTTATTAGCTTTTACCAGCAGGGAAAGATCGACATCGATGGTCTCATCACCCGTCGATATGAACTTGAGCAGATCAATGAGGCGTTTGAAGCTCTGGAGCGTGGAGAAGACGGGCGAGGCGTCATCGTTTTCGACTAATCACATTTTGATTTGACTGGTGAATTCGGCTGGCGCGGTGCCAGTGGGAAAAAATGTGTGGAATTTGTGATTGTGGAATATTTCACTTGTGACTGATTTCGCCCGATGATAAAGTCGCCTTCAGCCTTGAATTCACGTTGTGGAGCAGCATGGTAGAGGACTACTTTAGGCAGTACGGACTGATCACAGTTTTTGCTGCTATTGCCGTAGCGGTGCCAGTGAGCATGTTGCTCATGTCATGGACGGCAACCAAGATAAAAGTGCGACCCCGTCGACCAACGCCGGTGAAGCTTGAAACGTATGAATGCGGTTTCGGGCCAGTCGGTGGTCGTTGGACGTTCAACGCGAGGTACTACACCTTTGCGTTGATGTTCGTGATATTCGATGTTGAAACGGTCTTCTTATACCCATGGGCCAGCCAGTTTGGAGTACTTTCTGCTCAGTTCGGTGTGTTCGCCTTGCTCGAAGTTGCCGTGTTCGGCGCCATTCTTGGCATCGGCTGGGGTTACGCATGGCGCAAGCGCGCTCTTGAGTGGATTTAACTAATGACACCCCCCAATAACGGCCCCATTCAAGTCCCAATAATTCCCCTCCCAACCGAGCCACTCTGGGATAAGACTCTCCAGATGGACCGTGAAGAGGGCGATATTGTCTCCAACATGAAGGCCACCCGGGTTTCCCCTTACCCAGACCCGGTAATTGAGATTCCAGATGAACTGAAGCGCAACCTTCTAGTTACGTCTGTAGACACGCTTCTGAACTGGGGCCGAAAGTCGTCTGTATTCCCAATGGCGTTTGGTCTGGCCTGCTGCTCATTCGAAATGATTGGCTCAGCCATGGCACGGTTCGACATCTCACGTTTCGGCATGGAAGCGTTCCGCGCAAGTCCTCGGCAAGCTGACCTGATGATTGTTGCGGGAACGGTAACGTGGAAGATGGCTCCGGTGCTTCGCAAGCTCTACGACCAGATGGCAGAACCAAAGTGGGTCATCTCAATGGGCGTGTGCGCGACTTCCGGCGGCCCGTATTTTGAGTCGTACTCAGTGGTTCCCGGCGTGAATCGGATTGTTCCGGTTGATGTGTATGTACCCGGTTGTCCTCCCAGACCTGACGCGTTGCTTTACGGCATCATGCAGCTTCACGAGAAGATCAAGCGATATAGCTTGAATGGGACCGTGGCAGGGCAAGAGTGAACCCCACAGAGGCAGGCCAGGAATGCCTGGAATGAGTTGGGCCATGAGCGGCTCAGAATTGGCGGACGCGATCCGAGAGATCGATAGCGAAGCCGTCACGGGGCACTCAGACGATGCAGTTTGGATTACCCCCGCCAGCTGGCCTGATGTGGCGGAAAGTCTGCGTGACTCAGAATCGCTGAGTTTCGAGATGCTTTCTCTCGTTACAACAGTCGACTATATCGATCATTTTGAAGTGGTTTATCACTTGCTATCGCTCTCCAAGAATCGCACTGGAGTAGTGAAAATGCGGTGTGGCGAAGGCAGGATCGATCCTGCGGTTCCAACTGCTATCAACGTCTGGCGTGGTGCAGACTTGCAGGAGCGCGAAGCGTACGACCTGATGGGCGTTCACTTTGACGGTCACCCAAACATGAAGCGTTTGATGCTGTGGGAGGGCTTTGAAGGGCATCCACTGCGGAAGGACTACCTCAGGTAGGGCGATAGCAATACACAGATGACGCTTAAATCTGAACCGGTAATCGTAAACGTAGGACCGCAGCATCCGTCGACTCACGGCGTGATGCGGCTTCGTGTTGCGTTTGATGGCGAGCTTGTCACCGATGCCGAGATGATCATTGGCTACCTCCACAGAGGTAGTGAGAAGCTGGCGGAAGAGCGCACGTTCACGCAGGTTGTCACGCTTACCGACCGCATGGATTACGTGGCGTCGATGACGAACAACCAGGCATACATTCTGGCGGTGGAGAAGCTGGCTGGCATTGAGCCAACTCCACGCGGTGTTTGGCTGAGGATGATTTCCGCGGAGTTGCAGCGAATCGCCAGTCACCTCATCGCCATTGGTTTCCTCATGCAGGACCTTGGCGCTATGGGTACCCCGCTCATGTACACGATGCGCGAACGAGAAGATATTCTCGATTTATTTGAACTTTTATGTGGTGCTCGAATAACCAACAGCTACCATCGCCCCAGCGGCGTGTTCCAGGATGCGCCTGCAGATTTCTGGCCGCGGCTTGAGGCCTTCCTGGCCGAGATGCCCGGAAGGATTGACGAGTACGAGCAACTCATCTCCGGCAACGAGATCATTCTGTCCCGTATGCGTGGTGTTGGAATTATCTCTCCCGATGAGATGATCAACGCTTCGATCACGGGGCCCATGCTGCGAGCTGGCGGTGTTGACTGGGATCTTCGTCATCGTCAGCCATATGAGTACTACGATCGAGTCGAGTTTGATCGGCCGATTATGGACGAAAGCGACAACTACTCTCGATACCTGGTTCGGGTGTACGAAATGCGTGAGTCGCTCAAGATCGTGCGACAGTGTATTGACCAGATTGAGCCGGGGCCAGCACGGGACCCGGATGTGCCGTTTGTAATCAGGCCACCAAAGGGTGATGCATACGTGCCGATTGAGGGGCCAAAGGGAGAACTTGGGTTCTATCTTGTGAGCGATGGCGGGATATCCCCCTACCGCTGCAAAGTGCGCCCTCCATCACTAATAAACTTGACGTTACTTCGCGAGATGCTAATTGGATTGCCAATGGCCGCGATGATTGTTACGTTTGGCACGGTGGATATCAACATGGGGGAGGTAGACCGCTAGTTGGGGCCTAACTTCCTGGACAACTCATTTTTCCGGAACATCTATTGCAACCTCTCTGAGAGCGACGATATTCGCTGTTCAGGTGGTGGTTGGCTTGGTGATGGGCTGCTCCCCGGAGGATTCGAGTGGCTTGCATTCTTGATCACCGCGATTGTGATGGCGATGGTGCTTATCAACCTTGTGCTTGGCTCTGTCCTTATCTTCATCTGGGCTGAGCGCCGATTGCTTGGACGATTCCAGAGCCGCAGTGGTCCAAACCGCTGGGGTCCGTACGGAACCTTGACGCCAGTTGCCGATGCAATAAAGACGCTCTTCAAAGAAGACATCGTACCGACCGCTGCAGATCGCTGGGTGTTCAATGCTGCGCCAATCATCATGATGGTACCGGCCATGATGGTGCTGGCCGTTATTCCGTGGGGTACGGGAACATTCCTGGCGGACCTGAACATCGGCATACTTTTCATAATTGCGATCACTTCGCTATCCACGTTCGCAATCGTCATGGCTGGATGGGGCTCACAGAACCGCTACGCCATGTTCGGTGCTATGCGCGCGGTCGCAATGCTTATCAGCTATGAGATTCCAATGGCGCTATCCCTGATCGGCGTCTTGATGCTCGCAGGGTCGTTATCGCTGGTTTCGGTGGTCAACGCACAGGACGTGCCGTTTATTCTTGTTCAGCCGTTGGGCTTTCTGGTCTTCTTCATCGCGTCGGTGGCAGAGATCAACCGCGCACCGTTCGACGTTGCTGAAGCTGAGTCAGAACTTGGCGCCGGATATCACAGCGATTACTCCGGCATGAAGTTTGGGCTGTTCGTGAACGCCGAGTTCATGGCCACAATACTGAGCGCAGCGGTGATCGTCGCGGTGTTCCTCTCGGGAGGGCGCGGCTGGGACTTCATTCCCTCTCAGGGCTGGTTCATCATCAAGATGGTTCCGGTGCTGTTCTTTATTGTTTGGACTCGCGCAAGCTGGCCACGATTGCGCATCGACCAGATTCTGACGTTTGCCTGGAAAGGTCTGATTATTCTGGCCTTCATCAACGTGGCCGTCAGCGCGATTCTCTCGTTTGTGTGGCCTGATCCATCTACCGCTGAGTTGTGGCTCATGGCGGCCATCAACTTCGGCGTTCTTATCGTCTCAGTTCTTGCCGTTGGTTCCTGGTTTGGTCCGGGAACCGCCGGGACTCCCAAGATGGCCCATGGCGATTCATTGCCACGACCTAGGCCGGCTGGCCAACCCTCCGGAGGTGACTCATGATCGGACTGGGACTGTTCAACGGCCTGGTCGTGACGATGAAAGCTGCCATTCGCGGCCCCGTCACGGTTCAGTATCCAGACAGGCGCGTCGGCCTGCTTGGCGCCGCCCGTGAAGTGGGACTATCACCGTTCCAGTTCCTGATAAAGCGACCGAAAGATGCTGTGAAGGCTGCGGCAGGTTTTGCGACGGTTGAGGACAAAGTCAAACAGGCACCTCGATTCAGAGGTCAGGACTTTAACTGGTACGAGGAGCGATGCACCGGCTGCGCGAGTTGTGCGAAGTTCTGCCCGCTTGGAATTATCAAGATAGAGACCAGCCCATCAGCGACGCTTGAATCTGAGGGCGAGGTCTACAACATTGATGTCTTTGACATAGACATCGGCCGCTGCATGTTCTGCGGTATCTGCGTCGAAGTTTGCCCTTACGACGCTCTTCACATGGGAAGCGGATTTGAGAGTGGACAGTATGAGCGCAAGGATCTTGTGATCACTGTCGATGAGCTGAAAGCTAAGAAGAAGACGCCAAGCACGTGGTTCCGACCTCAGATGGAAGCTGCCGGATATGACCCACACAGCGGTGAAGACCGTCCGTGGGATGACGCTGGTCGACACGAGCAGCCGGGCGACGAGAAACTCACCGAACGGTGGGTAAACGATCGATGAACGGCGTCGAAGGATCAAACGTCACTGACATTGCGTTCTGGGTTGTATCGGCGGTCGCAATAGCGGCTTCGATCATGGTCGTTACGCTTCGTGACATATTCCGGGCAGCGCTATTTCTTGCGCTTTCGTTCATGGCGGTTGCCGGACTATTTATCCTTCTTCGGGCAGAGTTCTTGGCAGTGGTTCAGATCTTGGTCTACGTGGGTGCGATATCAATCTTGATCGTGTTCGCAATTGTGCTGGTGAGAGACATGCCAGGCGGCGGCAAGGACAACCACCTGAAGGTTGTGGCGGCCACTGTGGCAGCGCTTGTGGGCGCTCTCGCCATATTTGTTTCGTTTAACTCAGAATTCACGGACCTCGATGCGCTTGAAGCCTCGAACCCAGACGTAGCCGCGGCTCTGACCGGGACCTACAACCTCGAATCGACAGGGGCCGTCGATGAGGAGTTTGAGGATCAGATCGCCGTTGCGCTGCCAGTAGGCGAAGACGGCACGCAGACTGGCATCTTCTCCAACAGCACAGGCGCAATTGGTGGACTGTTTATCCGAGACTTCGTGTTGCCATTTGAGGCAGTATCAGTGTTGTTGCTTGCGGCCATGATTGGTGCGCTGGCGCTGCTAAGGACGCGGGAGGAAGAGGACTCTTGACGCTTGAGAACGTACTCCTCGTCAGCGCGGTTCTTTTCGCAATTGGTCTCTATGGTGCGCTTGCCAAGAGCAACGCGATCATGGTCCTGATGTCCATCGAGATCATGTTCAACGCCGTGAATATTGCGGCTATCGCGTTCTCACGATTTACTGTTCCCGCTGGCCTCACCGATAGCCCGGTCACCGTTACCCAGCAGGCAGTGCAGCGGGCGCTGACGGGCCAGATGCTGTCTGTGTTCGTCATCACCGCCGCCGCCGCCGAAGTGGCGCTGGGACTGGCGCTGGTGATCGTCGTCTATAGACGTCGTGACACGGTCGACGTCACCGATTTGACGGAGATGAGCGGTTGATGGCGTTGTCTGAAAACATATATCTAAGCAGCATGTTCTTGAGTTCAGGGCGTTCTGGGAGTCCAGGCACGGAGTGTCCGTATGTGGGCTGATTACAAAAAGGTACCGAATCTTCAGATCGCCGAGATGTGGAAAAATCTGCTGGAGGCCGAAGGCCTCCCAACGAAGATCATCCCAGAGACCGACATCCTGGATTGGGCGGAGCGCGTTCCGTTCAGGATTCTTGTTCCGGTGGGCCGGGATCACGTGGCAGATGAGATCTTGAGGAAGCTGTAAGTGATCAACGAAGCAGGCGCATGGCTCATCATTGGCTTCCCGCTGATCTCATTCCTGATCGCGGGCGGGGTGATTCGCCCGTTCTTTAACCAGTATTCGGTCGTCGCCGGATACCTGACGATATTATCCGTTGCGGCATCTCTAGTCCTCTCTGTCTTTGCCTTCATATCAGTAGGAAAAGAAGGCGGTAACGTCCCCTTCGATTCGCACTCGTGGCTCTCGTTCCCGGGTTTGGAAATACCGTTCGGGATTCTCCTGGACCCACTAACTGCCGTGATGCTCATCACCGTTGCCGGAGTGAGTTTGCTCGTGCAGATCTACTCCTTTGGCTACATGCAGGGCGATAAAGGGTTCGCCAAGTACTACGCCTTCATGTCACTGTTTACCGCTTCCATGCTGGGCCTAGTGCTTAGCAGTGGCGTAATTCAGCTTTACGCGTTCTGGGAGTTGGTTGGGCTTTCGTCATATCTCCTGATCGGCTTCTGGTACACCCGACCGGCTGCCGCAGCTGCCGCCAAGAAGGCATTCCTCATGACGAGGTTTGGTGACTTCGCGTTCCTGCTGGGTATTCTGTATCTCTTCGCTCAGGGTGATGACCTACTCGATATTCCGCATCTCTACGAGGCCGTGGCGATGGGTGCCATTGGTGCAACTGCTGCAACGTGGATCGCCCTCGGGATCTTCGCCGGTGCGGTCGGGAAGTCCGCGCAGTTCCCGCTCAACACGTGGCTACCAGACGCGATGGAAGGACCAACGCCGGTTAGCGCGCTGGTGCACTCGGCCACAATGGTTGCGGCTGGTGTCTTCCTGGTTGGACGATTCTTCCCGTTATTTGAGCTCAGCAATGAGGCTATGAATACCGTCGCGCTGATCGGTGGCTTCACCGCCGTGTTTGCAGCATCAATGGCGTTGGTGGCGAACGATATCAAGCGCGTATTCGCGTTCTCTACTGTCAGCCAGTTGGGCTACATGTTCTTTGCCATTGGGATTGGCGCGTATGTTGCTGCCTTCTTCCATCTCTTCGTCCACGCATGGTTCAAGACGCTGCTGTTCATGAGCGCCGGGTCCGTGAATCACGCCAGTGGAACGTTCGATATGCGCTACATGGGCGGATTACGCAAAGTGATGCCGATCACCTACGCCACATCTCTCATCGGCGGCCTGAGCCTGGCTGGAATATTCCCGTTCGCGGGGTTCTGGAGCAAGGACGAGATATTTGCCCACGCCTTTGAGGTGGATACCCTCGTAGGCTGGATAGTCCTCGTTATGGGATTAGTCGCTGCATTCATGACGGCGTTCTACATGTTCCGCGTCATCTTCATGGTCTACCACGGTAAGTTCCGTGGCGGCGTAGATAAGGAGAACGAAGACCTGCGCGCTGCGGGTGAGGAGATTGACGAAGCTCATTCGACAGCCCGCGTCCACCTGGCTGAGTCACCGTGGACGATGGCGTTTCCGCTGATTATTCTTGCGGTTGCGGCAATACTCGCTGGGTATCTCACTAACCCCACCGCAGGGTACGGAATCGTTGATTCACACTCGTTCGGCAACTTTGTGACTGAGAACCACGATGTGTTTGAGACGGAGTCAGCAATCGAACACGCCGGTGCTGCTCCGAAGTTCAACTATGGAATCGCCATTCTGAGCACGCTGGTTGCCCTGAGCGGAATTGCGCTCGCGTTCGCTATGTATCAGGCTAAGGTGATCTCGCCAGCCAACCTCACGGCGCGCTTCAAGCCCATCCACAGGATTCTGATCAACAAGTACTACATGGACGAACTGTACGAAGACATCATCGTCAGGAATATTTTCTACAACCGGTTCGCGAAACGTCTGGCGTCGTTCGATATCACCATCGTCGATGGTGTGAACGTGCAGATCGCATCGTGGACTCGGCGGTTCAGCGGCGTGCTGGGCTTCATGCAGGATGGCCAATTGCAAACCTACGGAGCGGTAGCTTCAGCAGGTGGAGTGGTGGCCGTCCTTGTGTTCCTGTTCTGGTCTTAATCGATGGCACGGAGACGAATTTTGGTAATTGACGAAAACGGCGTGAATGGAGCGGAGGCTTAATGTTCTCCGGTTACCTCACGATTGCTGTTTTCCTGCCCATAGTGACAGCGCTGTTGCTAATGGTCATGCCGCGTCGCGACCAGTGGATTCGATGGACAGCCATCGGTGCCACGGTCGTAGAACTGGCGCTTACCATCACGATCTTCATTCGGTACGAGATCGACAAGGGCGGTGTGCAGTTCGTCGACCTGATTAGCGACTGGATCCCAATTGACGGCTTCGAAGCACAGTACCTGCTTGGTGTCGATGGTCTCAGCGCTCCATTGGTCCTCCTCACAGGAATACTGGGAGCTGCCGCTGCCTTTGCATCTTGGCGAGTCAAGCACCGAGTCCGTGAGTACTTCATCTGGCTGCTGATCCTGCAGTCGTCGGTGATGGGTGTGTTCGTCTCGCTCGACCTGCTGTTGTTCTTCATCTTCTGGGAGATCGAACTCATCCCGATGTTCATGCTGATTTCAGGATGGGGCACCGGTCGCCCACGCTACTCGGCAATGAAGTTCGTGATATTTACACTCGCTGGCAGCGCGTTCATGTTCGTTGGAATCTTGGCGCTATTTATGTCCGCCGAGATCGGCACGTTCGCTATGGTCTCGATACCTGAGGAAGGGATCGTAGGCATCTCGGAGAAGATGGCGCTGGCCACCGGGCTGATCGCTCCGACTGGCATGATATTTGCGTTCTTCCTGATCGCCTTCCTTGTGAAACTTCCGATCTGGCCAGTTCACAGCTGGCTTCCAGACGCCCACACGGACGCACCAACGGCTGTGTCTGTGATGCTGGCTGGAGTATTGCTGAAGATGGGTGGCTATGGGCTGATACGGATATCAACTGGCTTCTTCATGGAGAGCCCTGATTTCCAGATCGCCGATGTTGCGTGGTTACTCGCGGCCGGTGCTGCGATATCTATTGTTTATGGTGCTGTGTTAACGATTCGCCAGACCGATTTGAAGCGACTTATCGCGTATTCGTCTGTAAGCCACATGGGATTTGTACTGCTTGGTGTCGCGGCTGTAGCTGCAACGGGCAGCCAGACCGCCAGTGGTGGTCTCAACGGCGCTGCACTCCAGATGTTCACGCACGGAACGATCACGGGCCTTCTGTTCCTGTTGGTTGGCATGACGTACGAACGAGCCCACACACGGCACATCCCGGATATGGGTGGCCTGGCACCCAAAATGCCGCTGATTGCAGTCGCGTTCCTGGTGGCCGGACTCGCATCCCTTGGCCTGCCGGGCTTAAGCGGATTCGCCGCAGAGATAACGATATTCCTTGGCACATGGGACATCTGGCCAATCGCTACCGGCGTCTCTGCGTTCGGAGTCGTGTTGGCGGCCGCTTACATCATGTGGATGATTCAGCGAGCCTTCTTCGGCCCACGGCCAGATCGATTCAACGATGTTGAAGACGCGACCATGGTCGACATGATTCCGGTGGTCGGACTCGCCATCCCAATCGTAATCGTCGGATTCTGGCCGTCAGTTATCACTGATACCTTCGCAGTTGGAATCAAGGCGACGCTGGGCTTATGAATTCCCACGATATTTATCTGATCTCCCCCCAGATCGCGATGGCCATACTGGCCGCGGTGATCGTTGTGATTGATCTATTCATCAACGACAAGCGACTGGTCTCTGCCACCGCCATTCTTGGACTGGCCGCGCCACTGACACTGACGCTGATCCTGTGGTTCGACGCCCCCGATGACAACATTGGCCTGTTTGGTGCATTGGTCGTCGACAAGTTCGCTCTCTTCTTCCAGGTGTTGTTTGTCGGCGTAGGTGCCTTGGTGCTCCTCGCCGGAACGAAGTACCAGGAACGGTTCGAGGGGTTCAGGGGCGAGTTTGTTGCACTGATGCTCTTCTCACTCACGGGAATGATGCTGCTGGCGTCGGCTCGTGAGTTGATCACGATGTACGTGGCGCTGGAACTGATATCTCTGCCAGCCGCTGCGCTCATTGCTTGGCTGCGAGACGATCGATCATCTGAGGCGGGCTTGAAGTTCCTGCTGATGAGCGCGATTAGCTCTGCGCTACTACTTTTTGGTCTGGTATTTATCTACGGCTTCACCGGTTCCACGTTCTTCTCCGAGATCGTGGCTCGTATCGCAGACATGCAGGCAACAGGCGTGCTGAGTGCCGACGAACCATTCGGCTCCTATGCACTCATGTTCGGAATCGTATTGCTCATGCTTGGCCTCGCGTTCAAGCTGTCCGCTGTTCCAAGCCAGATGTGGGTGCCAGACATCTACGAGGGAAGCCCAACACCGGTTGCTGCGTTCCTATCTGTGGCCAGCAAGGCCGCCGGGTTCGCGATTGTGCTGCGGCTGATTTACGCGGCGTTACCTGACGCGCAAGTGAGCATGGATACTGGAAATCTATTCGCTGTGCTCGCCGCTGCCTCGATGACCGTTGGGAACCTCCTGGCAATCCGACAGACAAATATCAAACGTCTGTTGGGCTACAGCACCATCGCGCAGGCTGGTTACATCATGGTTGGTGTGGCAGCAGTGGCTGCCAGCTCAGAAGGTGGCGGAAACGCATCGGGCGGGCCGCAGGGTGTGCTCTTTTACCTGATGGGTTACGGCTTCACGAACCTGGCTGTGTTCTTCGCGATAATCGCTATTACGAACCGAACCGGTAACGACATGATTTCCGGCTTCGCTGGAATGGCGAAGAGATCTCCGTTGTTCGCGGGGTTGTTGACGATTGGTCTCTTGTCACTGCTTGGATTCCCTCCCACTGTTGGCTTCATGGGCAAGGCGTTCATCTTCAGTTCTGCCGTTAACTCAGGTCTGTTGTGGCTTGCGGTGGTTGGTATGGTGAACAGTGCAGCGTCTGCTTACTACTACTTGCGCATTGTCCGAACCATGTACCTTGATGACGCCGATGATGAAGAAAAGATAAGAGGCGACATTCCTGTGACGCTGTCCACCGGACTGACTGCAACCGGCGTTATCGTGCTGGGTGTGGCACCATGGTTCCTGTTGAAGTTTGCCGAGGTGGCTGTCGAGAGCCTCGCAATCGGCTAGTTGCCGGGTTCGGCTCTCTCCTGAGTCGACTACGAAATCCTGGGCAGGTTTCAAACCTGCCCCTACCATTCCGAACCAATAATCAATGGCGAGTGAAACGGTCCATATGCGCACTGGGATCATCCACCACGACTTCGTACCCGAAGCGAACACTCTCGCTCAAGCTCTGATTGATCGCTACTCTGGCGACGATGAATGGTGGAGTAGCTCGGTTGAGGATGCTTCTGATCTGGGCGAATCGCTTGTCGGCACTGACCTCATCATTGCAATTGGTGGTGACGGAACCATCCTCCGGAGCGCCCACGTTGCGGCTCCACTTGGGATCCCGATCCTGGGCGTCAATCTGGGGAGAGTGGGTTTCATGTCTGAAATTGAAGCGGATGACGCCCTGGATGAGGTCGCCTGGTATCTGGAGGGAAACGCCCGACCGGAGTTGCGCACCATGATCAAAGCTAACATTGGCGATGGTCCAGTGCCACACCATGCCCTCAATGATGTCGTGCTGGGCCGAGGCCAGGAGATTCGTCTCGTTGATATAGCGCTGACGATCGACGACGTCCCGCTCACCACGTATCGCTCCGATGCGCTTGTGATTTCCACGGCGTCTGGTTCAACTGGATACTCGTTGGCGCTGGGCGGCCCAGTGATGGAGCCGGAAGAAGAGTCATTTTTGGTGAAGCCAGTTGCATCGCACATGAGCCTTCAGGGTGGACTGCTCATTAAATCCGGTTCAGTGGTTGAGATGACGCTCGAGACTGATACGGCTGCGCTGTGTAGCGTCGACGGCTTCTATGAGACGACTGTAACTCGCGGTCAGACGGTTAGAGTTGAAGTGAGTGAATACACAGCTACGTTCCTGCGCAGGAAGCCACCCAGTGCCTTCTATGACGCGCTGACCAGACGACTTGGCATGCGTCAGGGCTCCATGCAGCGGACCTCCGCCAGTAGCGATGACTAACTTGCTACATTCCGACGTCATTCAAGCTGGATTATGAGCAAGCTCAAGATCCTCAACAGTCGGCGTGTGTTCGATGGCAACGTTTTAAGTGTGCGCGTCGATGAGGCGCAGTTGGGCGATGGCCCTGCATTTACCAAAGAGACCGTTGAGCACCGGGAATCAATCGTGGTGGTGCCCGTTGCTGATGACGGGCAGGTTCTACTGGTGAACCAGACCCGCATTGCCACCGGTGGTCGATCGTTGGAAGTCCCCGCTGGTAACACAGAGTCAACAGATGCCAGCCCGGAGGCGGCGGCGCAACGTGAGTTGCGTGAAGAGATTGGTCATCGCGCGGACAAGCTGCAGAAGATCGGCGCGCAATGGGTAGCTCCCGGCTACAGCAACGAGTGGATGCATGTGTATTTGGCCACCGGTCTGGTGCCAGATCCTCTCCCTATGGATGTGGATGAAGATGTCATAGTTGAGAGGTACCCTTTGGGGGGAATTCCAGCGATGATCAAGCAGGGCACCATTCGCGACTCAATGTCCATCGCAGCACTGTTGATGGCGATATGTATTTTTGATGACGAATTACCTAAAATCCGTTGACTGATCTGAGTGTGTGACCCAACATGGGGGGCAGCGCTTTCGTTTCGCGCTCTTTGGGCGTTCCCTGGAGACATGAATGTACGAACATGATGTACTGATTATTGGGGCCGGACTTGCCGGTCTCAGAGCTGCCGTTGAAGCTGAAAAACTTGGCTTGAAAACGGCGGTGCTATCTAAGGTCCACCCGGTCCGCAGTCATTCTTGCGCCGCTCAGGGAGGCATCAACGCCGCTCTTGGAGATCGCGGTGATGACTGGACGGACCACGCCTACGACACCGTCAAAGGCAGTGACTTTCTGGGCGATCAGGATGCTATCGAAATCATGGCCCGTGAAGCGGGTGATGATCTGATCGAGCTTGAGCACATGGGCGTCGTATTCAGTCGACAAGATGACGGACGCTTGGAAGCCCGCGCCTTTGGTGGTCAGCGGGTGCCTCGGACGTTCTTTATTGGAGCGATCACTGGCAGCGCGATGCTTCATGTTCTGTATGAACAGGCCATCAAGCATGACGTGCAAATTTATGAAGAGTGGTTTGTCACAAAGCTGATTATTGAAGAGGGTGTCTGTCACGGTGCAGTGGCCTTCAACATGCACACCGGCGAGATGGAGACCATTCGCGCCAAGTCCGTGATCATGGCGGCTGGCGGCGCTGGAAGGGTGTTTGAGCCTTCTACCAACGCCTTGATCTGTACCGGTGATGGCCTGGCACTCGCCTGGGATGCGGGCGCGTCTCTGATGGATATGGAGATGGTTCAGTACCATCCGACGACGCTGGCAGGTAACGGGATTCTGCTCTCAGAAGCCGCCCGTGGTGAAGGAGCACACCTTCTAAACAGTGAGGGTGACCGCTTCATGGAGCGTTACGCTCCAGAGTTCATGGAACTGGCATCTCGAGATGTCGTTTCACGAGCCGAGCAAACGGAGATCAACGAGGGACGTTCCATCAACGGAAACGTTCTTCTGGATCTTCGGCACCTGGGGAAGACATTTATTGAAGAGCGCCTGGGCTATCTGCAGGAAGTTGCAGTGGAGTTCCGGGGGATCGACCTCTCGGAGCATCCGATTGAGATTCGACCGGGTGTCCATTACATCATGGGTGGCATCAAAACGAATGTTGACGGTGCCACTGTAGTTCCCGGTCTCTATGCTGCAGGGGAGTGTGCCAATGTGAGCGTGCATGGCGGTAACCGGTTGGGCGCGAACTCGCTGCTGGACACGATCGTGTTTGGTCGTCGTTCAGCGCAGGCGGCCGCTGAGTACGTGAAGACTGCCGCTCCGTCCGTATCTACGGATGAGCACCTCAACGCTGAGAAGTCCCGAATACAGGATCTGCTTGATCGCCCCAAGGGCATTCGATGGGCTGCAGTTCGCAACGAGCTCGCCCACTCCATGACGGAAGGTATTGGCGTGTACCGCGATCAGGCCAGCATGGAAGGTGCAGACGCCAAGGTTGATGAGATGAGAGCGAAGTATTCGCAAGTCTCAGTTGAGAACAAAGGCAAGGTGTACAACACCGATCTGATCTTCACCCTTGAACTCGACTATATGATCAACGTTGCGAAGACGATCACTCAGGGCGCACTCATGCGCAAAGAGAGCCGTGGAGCGCATTCCCGCACGGACATGCCCGATCGCGACGATGAAAACTGGTTGAAGCACACGCATGTGTTCAAAGATGACGACGGCGTTCGTACCGAAACTTCAGATGTCACTATTACTCAGTGGCAGCCTGTAGAAAGAGTTTACTAGATGCCAGAAACCGAAACGACCGTAAAGACCGTCACTGCAAACCTCAAGGTTTACAGGTATGACCCGGAGGTTGGCGACGCCAAGCCGTACTACCAGGATTACGAGGTTGAGGTTGAGGACTGGTTCACGGTTCTGGACGCCCTGATCAAGATCAGGGAAGAGATAGATGGAACCCTTTCACTACGTTGTGCCTGTAGAGCATCTATTTGCGGCTCATGCGCGATGAAGGTAAATGGTGAGGCAAAGCTTGTTTGTAAGACCAAACTGGATAGTGTCTGGTCGCCGGGCGAAACGGTAACCGTCGATCCTCCAGGCAACATGCCAGTTATCACTGACCTGGTCGCAGACTTTAAGCCGTTCTGGGACAAAGTCCGGCAGGTGAAGCCATACATGCAGCCAACCGGCCCGGTACCTACGGCCGAGTATCTGGCACCAAACGAAGATATGGTTCACTTGGCTGGTGTCATGAACTGCATCATGTGCGGCGCATGTGTGTCTGACTGCACGGTCCTTGAGGTTGATAAGAGCTTCATTGGACCCGCTGCACTCGCGAAGGCGTATCGATTTGTTGCTGACCCACGGGACGGCAAGAAGAAAGAGCGACTTGGCGAGCTCAACGGCGATGCTGGCATCTGGGACTGCACACGATGCATGCAGTGTGTTGAAGTTTGCCCCAAGGATGTTGATCCAATGGAACGCATCATGGTCATGCGTGATCAGGCCATCGAAGAGGGTTACACGGGTACCTCTGGCGCACGACACACGGAATCGTTCGTGAATTCGGTGAGGCGCTCAGGACGACTTAATGAAACTCGGCTGGCTATTGAGAGCATGGGTGTGATGAATATACCGGGCCAGATTTCCATGGCACCAGTGGGCATCAAGGCGCTGTTGAAGGGCAAGTTACCGTCACCACTGGACCACAAAATTCCGTCAAAAGCAGCGGTCAAGAAAATCGTCGAGAAGTCTGAGGAGACGTCGAAGTGAAATACGCTTTCTGGCCGGGCTGTGTCGCACTTGGTGGCACACCGGAACTCTACCAATCGACGAAGCTAGTCCTCAACAAGCTTGGCATCGAGGTTGAAGAACTGACGAACGCCACTTGCACGGGCGCAGGTGTCCTTCAAGAGAAGAATCGCAAACTGGGCGACACTCTGAACGTTCGCACGTTTGCGCAGGCCGAGGAGATGGGGCTGCCCATCATGACGATCTGTTCCACATGCCAGGGCACTATGGCTCAGGCTCAACTCGCCGTCATCAAAGACGATGGCTATCTGGCCGATATCAACGCTGATCTGGCTGACGAGGGCTTGGAGTACCACGGCGATACCGTGACCAAGCACTTCCTCTGGATTCTGGTTGAAGAGTACGGGTTGGAGAACCTCAAGAAGCACTTCGTGCGTGATCTCTCCGGTCTGAAGTTTGCGCCGTTCTACGGCTGCTACCTGATCCGGCCAAGTGACGCGCTCGGATTTGCTGAAGTGCCTGAGCGAGAGACCTCACTTGAGCAGGTGATCGAGTCAACCGGTGCTGAAGTGGTTGACTTCAAAGGTTCAAAGGCCTGCTGTGGACTGCCGATTCTGTTCATCAACCAGGGCAACTCGCTCAAGATGGTCGCAACCCACACGGGGACGGCTAAGGACCTTGGCGCAGACGCGATGGTTACGCCATGCCCGCTCTGCCACCTAAATCTGGATGGCTACCAGGGCAAGGCGGCGAAGAAGAACCGCTCAAGTGCGATTGATCTTCCTATCCTGCATCTGCCGCAGATGCTGGGTCTCGCTATGGGCTTCACGCCGAAGGAACTCGGCATGAACAAGCACATGGTCTCGACTAGCCGACTCTCTGAGCAGGTGGCATCACCAGCAGGCGTCTAAATGTAGTTCACGAATGTCGATGAGGTAGGGGCGGGTTTCAAACCTACCCCTCTTCGCGTGTGCGGATTCCTACGCACGTGGCACAACTACGGCTAAACCCGCTCTTGGCCGGTGTGACTCGCGACCGCGCGCTCATCGGGCGTCGGGGAGCGGGTCTTAGACCCGCCGCTACCGGGTGGGCGCCAGACTTGCGGTTGTCCGGCGCTAGCCTTAAATCCGTCCGCCACCAAGGGAGCGATCCAGGTTCACTGCTGCGGATATCAATCCCAGGTGGGTGAAGCCTTGCGGGAAGTTGCCCAGAGATTCGCCAGAGACCCCGATCTCTTCTGAGTAGAGGCGAGATGGTTGGAGTAGCCCAGCATGCGCTCAAAGAGGAATCTGGCATCATCCAGGCGGCCTGCTTTGGTTAGAGCTTCCACCAGCCAGAAGGTACACATGGTGAATGTGCCCTCGTCGCCTTCAAGGCCGTCGGGAGCCGACTCATCAGCGTCATATCGATAGCCCAGGCTGTCATAAGTGAGCTTCTCTTCGGTGGCTTTAATCGTCGATAGCATTCTTGGATCTTGTGGCGCCATGAAGAACACCAGTGGCATTAGCAGGGCGGATGCATCGAGAGTCTGAGCGCCGTAGTACGGGGTAAAACTCTGAAGCTCCTCGCTCCAGCCTTGCTCCTGGATTTCTTCATAGATCTCATCACGAGTCTTGATCCATTCGAAGCGGTCGGATGGGAATGATCGCGATTCCGCGATCCTGATTCCGCGCTCAAACGCCACCCAGCACATCATCTTGGAGTGGACGAATTGCTGACGCCCTCCACGGACTTCCCAGATGCCTTCATCTGCGCGCCGCCAGTTGTGCATCAGCCAGTTCAGCATCATGCGGAGGTACTTCCACAAGGCGTACGAGATAGGCGTACCGTCTTTGTCGAATACGTAGACCGCGTCCATGAGCTCGCCGTAGATATCCAGCTGCATCTGGTTGCTCGCGCCGTTGCCTACACGAACTGGCTTCGAGCCCATGTAGCCGTCCAGGTGGCCCAGCGTCTTTTCTTCCAGCTCAGCTTCGCCACGAATCGTGTACATGAGGTTGAGGGGGCCGTCCGATCCTTCCGTTTCACAAGCCAACTCAACGAAGTGCATGAAATCTTTGGCTTCTTCCCTGAGCCCAATTTGCATAAACGCATGGAGGATAAATGATGAGTCTCACATCCATGCGTAGCGATAGTCCCTGTTGCGCTCGTCGCCGATGACTTCGGGAAGGCTGCATGTCGGGGCGGCAACTATTGCTCCAGTGGGCTGGTACGTAAGCAGCTTCAGCGTTAATGCCGAGCGGAACACGACCTCTCACCATCGACCGTTGTAGGTGCAATTGCTGAGCCAACTTCGCCAGAAGCTGGTGGTTTCGTGGAACGCCCGTTCGCCCTCTGACGGAGTGAGGCTGACGATGCCGTTTTCATTGGGGCAGCGGTACGCTAGGACGAACGTCTTTGATTCGTTGGCCTCGATATCGAACTCACAGATGATGCCGCCATTGACGACTCGAATATCGCCGTCGCAGGAGAGACTCATCGAGTAGCCGTCACCGCC
>CAUZJA010000027.1:0-18893 GCA_963579925.1 Dehalococcoidia bacterium
TCACCTAAATGCCAATAAAAGTTCTTCCCGACTCAGTTGCTGCGCGAATTGCAGCGGGCGAGGTCATCGAGCGCCCTGCGTCGGTGGTCAAGGAGTTGATTGAAAACTCGTTTGACGCGGGAGCCACATGGATTCAGGTCGAGCTGATTGACGGTGGGCGCGAATCTATATCGGTGAGGGACAACGGGTCAGGCATCGATGCAGACGAGTTAGAGCTGGCTTTTGAGCGTTTTGCGACCAGCAAGATATCGTCGGATTACGAGTTACTGGGGATAGACACCCTGGGGTTCAGAGGCGAGGCACTACCGTCGATAGCCAGCGTATCGATAGTGGAAGTGCAATCCACGTCTCGCGATGCAGATGTTGGGATGGAACTCCTGCTGGAGTTCGGTGAGAAACGGAAATCCGAGCAAGTGGGTGCGCCCACCGGAACGAATATCACCGTGAGGTCGCTCTTCGGGAACGTCCCTGCGCGGAAGCGATTTCTTAGCTCCAGCAGCGGTGAGCTGGGCCGAGTCCACACCGTGCTCACGAACTACGCACTAGCGCGACCAGATGTGGCAATCGAGTTTGTCGCGGACGGGACGTCCCGATGGGCTACTGGTGGAACCGGAGATCTGCGTGATGTGTTCGTGACGCTGCAAGGAGCGGAAGCGGCGTCGCTGATGCTCGAAGTGCAATCTGACACGGAAGAGTCTGAGATGTCCGTCTCTGGCCTGGTGGGGAGCCCATCGCTCAGTCGGGGCAATAGGAACTTCATTTCTCTTAACGTGAATGGGCGATGGTTTCAGAATCGCCGCATCTCATATGCCGTAGAACAGGCGTATCACGGCTTCCTTGCCGAACGCCGGTTTCCCATTGCCGCGCTAACGCTGAAGATCCCGGACGGTGACGTGGATGTGAATGTGCACCCCACCAAGGCAGAGGTGAAATTCCTGCGGGAGCAAGCAATCTTCGGAATGGTCCAAAAGGCAGTCCGACAGGCTCTGTTGGACCACGCACCAATTCCGACGGTGACCCCCCCTCGAGCAGGGGCGGGCACGGGAGCCGGATCTGCCGCGAGCTATGGGTCCGGCTTCGGAGCATCTGTGCCCACAATGGAGAACCCGCTGTGGCCAAACCCTCTGGATGATCAGACGTCACAGCCAACGGCGTCGACTTCGGATCAGGTATCCACTGGCGACACAACCGCTCCGGCAACTCCTCGCGCCACACTCCCGGTGCTCAGGCTGCTGGGTCAGGCGCACGAGACGTATCTGGTCGCGGAAGGACCTGACGGACTGTTTATGATCGATCAGCACGCCGCCCACGAGAGGGTGATGTTTGAAGAGATAATCGCCAGAGCAAGCGCATCTGATCCGGAGTCGCAACACCTGCTTGTACCTGAGACGTTTGAACTTTCTCCTGACCAGGAAGAGGCGCTTAACAAGGTGGCAGATCAACTCACCCAAATGGGATTCGCGCTGGAAGAGTTTGGGCCTCGTACACTGCTCGTGCGCGCCGTTCCGCGTGTCCTTGGTGACAAGTCAGCCAGCAAGGCGCTACTGGAAATGCTCGACGGCGTGAACGAAAGTGTTGCACCCGGTGCTTGGGTGGAGCGAACGTATGCGACGCTGGCATGCCACTCTTCCGTCACAGCGGGTATGCGCATGAATGACGATGAGGCGCGCGAACTCCTGAAACGGCTCGAAGCGACCGAGCAGCCCAACACCTGCCCGCACGGCAGGCCCACCATGATTCACATGAGTGAGACCGCCATGGCGCGGGAGTTCCAGCGAACTTAGGTACTTGGGGCCGCCTTCTGATTTTAGGGGGTGACACCGCCGCCAAAACAGCGGATAATCGACCGACTCGTCAGTCGGTTAAGGATTGTTTTGACCACCACGCAAAAAGAGAAAACCCGGGATCGTATCCTGGGGGCGGCAGAGCAGGTATTCGCCAACAAGGGATACCACGAGTCGCTCGTAGATGAAATCGCAGAAGAGGTTTCGCTGTCCAAGGGCGGAATCTACTTCCACTTCCCAAGTAAAGAAGACCTCTTCTTCTCAGTCCTGGACCGGTTGGCTGATCGGCTGGTCTCGAAGGCCGAAGAGGCAGCTGATCGAGAGACCTCTCCGCTGGCAAAGGCTGAAGCGGCGCTCATGGAAGTATTTTTGCGGCTGGGGAAGCGTCGCCGTCTGGCCCGCATTCTGATGGTGCAGGGCTACAGCATGGGAAATGCGTTCGAGGCGAAGCGCGTCGAGATATTTGGCCGATTTGCCGAAGTGATCAAGGCCAATCTTGATGAGGCTGTAAAGGCCGGTGAGATCCGAGATGTCGATACCGCCATCGCCGCTCACGTCTGGCTGGGCGCTATCAACGAAATCGTGATCCGGTGGCTTTACGAGGGCACACCTCAGCCGGCGGAAGCAGCCGAACCACTTCGGGAGCTACTCATCAATGGGCTGATCGCAAAGGAACCCGCCCGATGAGCTCAGCGACTTCAAGTGATCTGGGTGTGATGGGCCGCATTCTTTTCTTCATGGAAGAGATCAAGGTAGAGCACTCAATATTCGCTTTGCCGTTCTCAGTTGCCACCGCGTTTATCGTCTTCGCAGGCTGGCCTGATGATTGGGGTTTTGCCTGGATCGTCGTGGCTATGGTTTCGGCTCGAACGCTCGGTATGGCTGCCAACCGTTTCATCGACGCCGAGATCGACGCCTGGAACCCCCGTACCGCAAGTCGTGGCATCCCGTCTGGCCAATTGAAGAAGTGGCACGTCGGTGCATGGGCCATCGTCTCGATCGCCATATTTGCCGTCGCCGTATCGCAGCTGGATAGCGTGGCATGGTCGCTCTCGCCCTTAGTTCTCATCGCGCTGATCGGCTATCCGTACGCAAAGAGATTCACGTGGCTTGCTCACTTTGCGCTTGGAACCGTCTATTTGATCATTCCGCCTGCGACATGGATCGCGCTTACCGGCGAGCTTGAGATTGGGGCAGTGCTACTCGGTATCGCAGCAATGTTCTGGGTCGCCGGGTTCGACGCTATCTACGCAACCGCCGACCTGAAAGTCGACCGAGAGCAAGGCATAAACTCCATCCCGGCGAAGTTCGGCATCACCGGAGCGCTGTACGCAGCGCGTGGCTTCCATGCGGTGACAGTCACGTTCCTCATCCTCGCCGGCATCGCCTTCGACGTGAACTTCGTCTACTTCATTGGCGTTGCCGCCGCAGCGCTCTTGCTGGCGTACGAGCACAGCCTCATCTCACCTACCGACCTGAGCAAGCTGGGCGCGGCTTTCTTCACGATGAATGGGATAATCGCCATCGTATTCGGAATCATTGTTTCCATCGGAACGGTGGTGGACTAGCGTGGGCGAATTTGTACTCGGAATGGCAGGCGCGACGGGCGCTCCGTATGCCATTCGCACGCTTGAAGGCCTCATCGAGGCTGGGCACGATGTTAGCGCCGTGATTTCGGACGCTGGTCGGCAGGTATTTGAAATCGAAATGGGCGCAAAGCTGAGTGGACACCCCGACGCCGATGCCTCCGATCTTCTTGGACTGGCGAATATAGAGGGACCGGGTCGACTCACGGTCTACACAATTAACGATTACGCAGCCTCCATCGCCAGCGGATCACACCACACGGACGGTATGGCCGTCGTGCCTTGCTCGATGGGTTCGCTGGCGCGCATTGCCAATGGCATCTCATCCAACCTTTTGGAGCGCGCTGCCGACGTGACGCTTAAGGAACGCCGGAAGCTGATTCTTGTTCCACGCGAAATGCCGCTGGGCCTGATCCACCTGCGCAATATGGTTTCGCTTACCGAAGCTGGTGCAGAGATTATTCCGCCGGCACCTGGTTTCTACAAACGCCCTGAAACGATGCAGGATCTGATCGACTCAGTTGTCGGTCGCATTCTAGATCGACTGGGCGTCGAATCATCGTTCCTCAAGCGCTGGACCGGCGCAGAGGAGATGGAGTGAGTTACTCCGACCTCCAAAGCTTCCTCAAAGATATGGAAGCCGAAGGCGACCTTGTCAGGATCACGGCTGAGGTCGACCCTGAGCTAGAGATCACAGAAATCGCCACCCGAGCCGTCAAGGAACGGATGCCAATTCTCTTCTTTGAGAACGTGCGCGGTGCGCGCTACCCATTGGCGATCAATATTCTGGCTACAGAGACTCGTATCGAGCGCGCTTTGGGAATGCACCCGGAGCAGTTTGGCGAGGAGATCGTCAGCTTCGCCGAGAAGATGAACCCACCATCGATCGGCAACATGTGGCGGAACCGCAAGACCGGTTTCCGGATGCTCAACATTCGGCCTAAGAAGGTCCGGCGACCGATGGTTCAGCAGATCGTTGATGAGTCTCCTGACCTTGGACATCTACCGATCATCAAGTGCTGGCCCGATGACGGTGGGCGATTTATTACCCTCCCGCTCGTCACATCCCGTGACCCGATCACCGGCGCTGGCAACATGGGCATCTACCGGATGCACGTGTACGACGCCCGCACAACTGGCATGCATATGCAGATCGCCAAGGGCGGCGGCTTCCATTATCAGATCGCCGAGAAGTCCGGCCGTGATCTTCCGATGGCCGTCGCACTGGGCGGCGATCCTGCACTGTTGCTCGCCGCTGTGATGCCGCTACCGGAAGGCATCGATGAGGTCGCATTCAGCGGCATTCTTCGAGGCAAGCGCACGGGGATCACTAGCGCCAAAACTATCGATCTGCCCGTTCCTGCGAACGCTGAGTTCATCCTCGAGGGCGTGGTTCCAGCGCATGAGCGTCGGCGAGAAGGCCCATTTGGCGACCACTTCGGCCACTACTCAGACGCCCACGATTTCCCGGTATTTCATCTTCGAGCGATTACCCATCGTAAGAACCCCGTCTACCCGGCAACGGTAGTTGGTCGACCGCCGCAGGAAGATCGCTATCTTGGCGATGCAGCGCAGCAGGCTCTGAATCCGCTGATGCGTCTGATCCACCCTGAAGTGAAGGACATGTGGGCGTACTACGAATCCGGGTTCCACCATCTGCTGGTCGTTTCTGTCTCCAGCCGGTACACCCGTGAGCACATCAAGACTGCTCTGGGGATGCTGGGGCAGGGGCAACTTGCGCTGACGAAGGCGATCATCATGGTGAATGATGACGTCAAACCCAATGATCCCGCCGCCGTGCTGGCCGCCATCAGGCGCAACTTCGATACGCCGGAAGACTTCCAGTTGATCGCACGCGCACCGGGCGACACGCTGGATTTCGCCACGCCGAAGCGTCACCACGGTAGCAAAATGATCATCGACGCCACCGGCGGTGATCCGTCACTTGGCGGTCCCACGGCAATGCCAGCGGACCTGCGTGCCATCACTCCAGACGCGATGAAGTGGCGGCTGGTAGGGCAGACGTTGTTGGTCGTGCAAGTGAGGCGTGGCGGCAATGCGCGAGATACGTTGACGCGGCTTGTGCAGGCGCCTCTGCTGTCCCAAATCAAGATTATTAGCATCGTAGGTGACGATGTGGATATTGACGATGACGTGGATCTGATCTGGGGAATCTTTACGCGCTTTGATCCGGCGCAGGATCTGATCTTCACTGAAATGCGAATGCGGGGAGCGATTCCCGTTTACGAGGGCGTGATGGGCGTCGACGCCTCGTTCAAAGATGGCTATCCAGAGCCGCTAACGATGCCACAAGAAATTATCGAAAAGGTTGATTCGAGATGGAACGAGTACTTTCGGTAGACGGCATCCAATTCCAGGATGCAAGCCTGATTCCGGTCTGGGAGAAGGTGCAATCAGGCGAGCGACTCAGCCACGCTGACGGACTCAAGCTGCTTGTAACCAATGACTTTCCGGCCGTCGGGAAAATGGGTGACTGGAAAAAGCAGCAGGTCTCAGACAACAAGGTCTATTTTGTCCTGAACCGGCACGTGAACCCCACAAACATCTGTGTACTCAGCTGCACGTTCTGCGACTTCGCGAAGAACCCGGGTGATGAAGACGCGTACGAACTCTCCATCGATGAGATTCTCGATTCGTTGGATGAAGATATGCACGAAGTCCACATCGTAGGCGGTCACCACCCAACGTGGCCATTCGAGTACTACGAGGACATCGTCAAGGCCATTGCAGAGAAGTACCCGACGATAGATATCAAAGGCTTTACCGCCGCAGAGATTGACTACTTCTGGCGTCGCTGGAAGATCGAGCCGGAGGAATCGCTCAGTCGGCTCAAAGCGGCTGGGTTGAAGTCGATGCCGGGTGGCGGGGCAGAGGTATTCTCTGACCGCGTTCATGCTGAGCTACTACCCGGAAAGTCATCATCCAGTCGCTGGATTGAGATCCACCAGATGGCGCACGGAATGGGAATCAAGACCAACTGCACGCTGCTCTATGGACACATTGAAACGTTTGAAGAGCGGATGGACCACTTCATCAAGCTGCGTGAAACGCAGGATGAGTCCGGCGGGTTTCTGGCGTTCATTCCGCTTCAGTACCAGGTTGGCTTCACCAAACTTGTTCCGAGGCACACACCGCCCATGGACGATCTCAAGACGATCTCCGCTGCGCGGCTCATGTTGGACAACATTCCTCACATCAAGTCTTACTGGGTGATGCTGGGAGAAGGAACGGCATCACTGGGACTCAACTTTGGTGCTGATGATCTGGATGGGACGATCGGCAAGGAACGTATCGCACACGCTGCCCAGGCTGATTCTCCCGGTGGACTGGCCAGACAGAAGATGGTGCGTCTCATCAACGATGCAGGCCGGGTTCCGGTCGAGCGCGATGCCCTCTATAACGAAATCAAGATATATGACAATTAAAGTCGGGCGGATGCCCTACTTGAACTCGGACGTGTTCTACGGAGCGCTTCCGAGTGATGCTGCCGAACTGATCGCGCTGCCGCCTCGGGCGATGGCAAATGCTCTTCGTGAAGGCGATCTGGATGCCGGGCCGTTGCCGTTTGCGGAGATCATCCGACTTGGCGATGACGTCGTCCAGTTAGGTGACTTTTGCGTAGCAACAACGAAGGCAGCGGTGTCGATTCTGCTGTTCACCAACTCACCGTTAGCAGAACTCACGGACGCCAGAATCGCGGTCACCGGCCACACGGCAACATCTGTGCAACTGATGCGGGTGCTTATGGCTGAGAAGTGGGGCGTGAGCGGCGTTGAACTCGTTACGCCTGATGATCCACATGATGCACTTCTTCTGATCGGAGACCCAGCATTGCAGGCGCGCAACGGTCTCCCCGGGTTCGAGCACAAATTTGACCTGGGGCTCGAGTGGTTCGATTACACGGGTGGGTTGCCGTTTGTGTTCGCATACTGGGTAGCCCGTCGGTCAGCAGATGATGCCGAAATCTCAGAGTTTGAGAGGCAGTTGAATCACGCGTTCGAGACAGGAATTGCCGACCTCGACACCGTCGTTGCCGGACGACCGGAGCTAGGCATGTCGGTTGATGAGAAGTTGGCATACCTGCACGGCTTCTCATACCGAATTGGAGAACCGGAGCGAGCGTCCATGGAGCGCTTCCGGACAAGTTTTATGAATCTCCCTGACTGGTCTCCACCTTTGACCACAGAGAAAACACTGGAAACAGACGCCACGAGCGTTGGAAACGAGGCAAAGGTCTGATGCTTGAGCAAATCAGAGAGAAGGTCGCAGATGGCGATCGCATCACCCATGAGGAAGGCCTCTTCCTGCTGCGGGACGCTGACCTGCTGGACCTCGCACCGTTGGCCCAGATCTGGCGTAATCGTCATAACCCGGAGCCAATCGTCACATACGTAGTGGACACCAATCTGAACTACACCAATGTGTGCAACGCATACTGCGGCTTCTGCGCCTTCTACCGCCCCAATTCAGATGACCCATCTGCGTACACGCTTACCGTCGAGCAGATCATGGACAAGATCGAATCAGCTGAGAAGCAGGGCGTCACCACGGTGCTGATGCAGGGCGGACTCAACGATGAGATCCCGTTCGATTACTACGTTGAGCTGGTATCAGAGACCAAAGAGCGATTCCCGCGTGTCACGCCGCACTACTTCTCGGCCCCAGAAATCATGGAGATGACAAAGGTCTCCGGACTGTCGATCGCAGGAGTGATATCCCGTCTTAAAGACGCCGGTCAGAGGACGATGCCCGGTGGCGGCAGTGAAATTCTGAGCGAACGTGTGAAGGCACAGGTGAGCCAACTTTGGCCCAAGAACAAAGTCGAGGACTGGACTGACGTGCACCTTGAGGCGCACCGGCAGGGTTGGCAGACCACGGCAACCATGATGTACGGCCACGTCGAAACCGACGAGGACATCATTGAGTCACTGGGCCACATTCGTGATGTGCAGATCGCCGCAGAAGATCAACCCGGCGGGTTCACCGCATTCATCCCGTGGAGCTACAAAAAAACGAACACCGCGCTCGCTCCCAAAGTGGGGCACGAGGCTGGCTCCAACCGGTACGTGAGGATAATCGCACTTAGCCGAATTTTCCTGGACAACATGCCTCACATACAGGGCTCATGGTTCTCAGACTATCGGCGCCCTGGCCAGATCTCGCTCCATTTTGGTGCGGACGACTTTGGTGGAACGCTGTTTGATGAGACCGTCATGCTTGAGGCGGGCCACTATAACCGCACCACCGTCGATGAGATCAAGACAATCATCTCTGAAGCCGGGTTCGCACCGGCCCAACGCACAACTGAGTACGAAGTAGTAGAGCGATTCGAGCCAGAGGTATCAACCTCTGATCGAGTCCTGGAATCATCGAACTAACAATCAATCAACGAAGCGGCCGGTAGGGGCAGGTTTCAAACCTGACCCGGATCCAAAGGAATACCAATCAAACATGGCAAACTCTCGACCAATCAGCATCGGCCATAGTCCTGACGCGGACGATGCGTTCATGTTCCATGCGCTGGCCAAGAAGGCAGTCACCATCCCCGGGTATGAAATTGACCACGTGATGGAGGACATTGAGTCCCTCAACGTGCGCTCTGAGACCGGCGATCTGGATGTGACTGCCGTATCAGCCGCCCACTATCCGAAGATTTCTGACAAGTACCGTGTCATGAGCTGTGGAGCATCTATTGGTCGCAACTACGGCCCAACGTTGGTCACCACATCGCCAAAGTCTGCCGCTGACCTCGTTGGCAAGCGGATAGGCGTGCCGGGTGAGTTCACGACCTCTTGGTTGCTCTTCCAGATATTCTTCCAGGGCGAAATAGAGCCTGTATTCCTGGATTTTGACGCGGTGACAGGAGCAGTTGAGAGCGGTGGCGTTGATGCTGGCATCTTGCTGCATGAAGGCCAGATCCTCTATGAACAGCAGGGGCTGCATCTGGTGATGGACCTTGGCAAGGAGTGGTTCTCCGAAACCGGACTTCCAATTCCACTTGGTCTGGACCTAATCCATAGGCGTCTGGGCGATGAAGGGCAAATGGTGGCCAACGCGCTGAAGGCCAGCATTGTTTACGCCCGAGATCACGAAGATGATGCCCTCGATTACGCGCTCGGCTTCGGTCGAGGCATCGATCGCGAAGATGGCCGCACGTTCGTGCGCATGTACGTGAACGAAGACACCGTAGATATGGGCGACGATGGCGTGAAGGCGCTGAACACGATGTACCGCATGGCTGAAGAGCGCGGCCTGATCGCCAAAGCACCGGAGCTGGATCTCATACAGGCTGTGTAGCGCTGCTCAATTGGACGGCTGGTTGTGTAGACCAGCCGTTTGCACACTCGTAAACTTGTAGACCTAATAAATAGTAGGCGCGAGATGGACGCTGGCGCGGACCGGAGACATTGGAAATGGCCACCGAAACCCTGCACGGCGAGCAGATAGAAGAGCTCAGGCAAATTGCTGGAGAGCATCTCTTCATGCACGCTCAGCAGACGACAACATGGCGTGATGCTGGACTGAAGATCTTCACCAAGGGTGAGGGTTCGTGGGTTACCGATATCGACGGTAACCGTCTCCTGGATATGATGGGCGGTCTCTGGTACAAGGCCTCTGGATACGGTCGTAAAGAGATCGCAGACGCCATGTATGAGCAGTTGATGGCTATTGAGTCACCTCCCGCTCCTGGTACAGCCATCTCCACGGTTCAACTCTCCGGCAAGGTTGCTGAGAAGTACCACGATAAGCGAGCCAGGATTTTCTTCGTCTCCGGTGGTTCAGAAGCCGTAGAGACCGCAGTCAAGATGGCCAAGAAGTACCAGCAGGTCACGGGTAAAGCGGGCGCGTTCAAGGTCATCTCACGTCGCTACTCCTACCACGGTGGCACGGCGATGGCCGTCAGCCTGGGGCGATCACCGGCGGCTGACCCAGTGGGTCCAGAGATGCCGGGCGCGGTGCACGTGCCCAACTTCTACCAGTACAAGAAGACGCATTCCGAAGACTCAATCGAGAACGCAGTCCTGGCCGCAAACGAATTTGAAGCGGCGATTATTCACAGTGACCCAAACACCGTTGCAGCGATGATCGCAGAGCCGGTATCGGCCGCCACTGGCGTTCAGGTCCCACCGAAGGAGTACTGGCATCGGCTGCGAGAGATCGCAGACAAGCACGATGTGGTGCTGATTGCTGACGAAGTCATCACCGGGTTTGGTCGACTCGGTGGCTGGTTTGGCACGGATGTGCTGGGCGCGAAGCCAGATATCACTACCGTCGCTAAGGCGCTAACCAGCGGATACGCTCCGCTTGGCGCTGCAATCGCAACAAGCAAGATTGCAGATGCGTTTAATGGCGATGACTCTAAGACGTTCAAGCACCTGATCACTTTTGGCGGTCACCCGGTTGCCGCGGCGGCAGGCCTAAAGAATCTCGAGATCATGGAGCGTGAGGATCTGCCGGGTGCCGCTGCCAGCATGGGCAAGTACCTGTTGGAGCGCCTGGAGACTCTTTATTCACACCCCATCGTGGGCAACGTCCGAGGTCTTGGACTGCTGGCCGCTGTGGAACTTGTCTCAGATCGAGATACTAAAGCACCACTGCCCGCGTCGGCTGCGCTGGCATCAAAGATTCCGACCAAACTTTATGAGAAGAAGATCATCAGCTTCCGAGCTGGCGACATCATTGCGATGTGCCCACCTTTGATCATCACCAAAGATGAAGTGGACTTCCTGGTGGATGCGCTGGACGAAACGATCGGCGAGGTTGAAGCAGAGATGGGCATCTGATCGGCAATCTGCACCCATTGCAGGGTGTTGAATTCCCGAGCGTGGACGTGCCGTGATCTTTAAACCAACTGGATCTACCCCAGGCGAAGTAGATCCAGTGGATGAGCCCGTTCAACTGACGTTACGCGCAAAGTTTCTTGTTGCGTTCCAGTACCCGCTGTTTAGGAGGCTGTTCGCCGCCCAGATTTTGTTTGGTTTCGCCAACTGGATGAATCGGCTGGCCGTTGGCTGGATCGTTCTGGATCAGACCGGGTCTGCGTTCCTGACAGCGCTCTCATTCGCTGTGCAGACAGCGCCTGGTGTTCTGGTCGCACCTTTCGCTGGGGCCGTATCAGATCGCTTCGACCGTCGAATAGTCCTCGGGACTTCGGCGATCGGCAAGGCTACCGTAATGATCTTCCTTGCGATTTCAGTGCTACTTGTTGAAGACGCCGTGTGGCTGATGATTCCACTTGTGGCTGTGGTTGGGGCTCTTACCAGCTTCGAGATGCCGGCTGCGCAAGCAATGGCGGTTGACGTGGTGGGGCCGGAACAGGCCACAAACGCCATTGCCACGCAATCTGCCGGAATGCGTGCGGTTGGCGTAGTTGGCGGGATAGTTGGCGGTGTACTTCTTGGATGGGCCGGTGGTCCATCTGTGTTTATTACTGCAGCAGTGGTTTTTGGAGCTGGTGCGGTGGTCGTTTCCACCATGTCGGCTCTTCCCCGGCGAGAGACCCCCGCAATTCAGCGCTCCGTGATTGGAAACACCGTGGACGGTTTGAAAGCTATGACTGGCATTCCCACGGTGAGAACGCTTCTCATTCTGGCTATTTTCATTGAAATATTCGCCTTCTCATACATGTCGGTATTGCCAGTGGTGGCAAAAGAGAGTCTTGAGGTTGGGGAAGTTGGATTGGGCATCCTGAGTGCCATGTCTGGAGTTGGTGGTCTGGCCGGTTCGGTATGGCTTGTAGCGATGAGTCAGTATCAATCTCGGGGAAAATTATTGCTTGGAGCGGGCTTTCTTTACGGGGTTGGAATACTGATTTTCAGCGGATCTGGCTGGTTTGTTCTCTCAATGTTTGTAATTGTGGGCATCGGCTTCATGGCATCTCTGTTCGATGCGCTGCAATGGTCGCTATTGCAGATGAATGTGCCCAACGCGATGCGAGGCAGGGCAGTTAGCGGATGGGTATTTGCAATTGGTTTTGGATGGATTGGCCATCTAGAACTGGGCGCAGTGAGTGAGAGCCTTGGTGTACAGTGGGCCCTTGCGATAAACGGGGCTGGGGTTGTGGTGGTAATCATAATTGCAACGCTAGTCGCACCCAGACTTCGCTCAGCTTGAAGTGGTGAGCCACCCAATCCCCTGCTATACTCTCGGCTCGTCTAGAATTAGCGACGCGCTTCGTACAACAAGTGGAGCGCGCCTGCGAGATTTGATGTCTCTACGAACTATTGAGGAGTAGATATGGCCGAGGAATCGACTCAGCCGGATGTGGCTGAGGACGTTAGTGTTGCATCGGACCATTTTGGCGCGTCTGCGATACAGGAAGAAATAGTTCTGGAGGTTGATGACCTTCGGACCTACTTCGCAACCCGTTGGGGCACCGTGAAAGCGGTCGACGGGGTGAGTTTCTCGCTGCGTAAAGGTGAAACACTCGGAATCGTTGGTGAGTCTGGCTCTGGTAAGTCAGTCACATCTTTGTCATTGATGCGACTTGTTCAGTCGCCTCCTGGCCACATTGTTGGCGGGCGGGTTGTGTTGAACGGTCGAGATATTTTGCAGCTCTCTGAGGGCGAAATGACAAAGGTGCGGGGTGGTGAGATCTCCATGATCTTGCAGGACCCGATGAGCGCCTTGAACCCAGTCTTCGACGTCGAAGACCAGGTTGGTGAGGCAATCGCGATTCACCAGCAGGTCAAGGGCAAGATCCTTGTCAACAAGATTGTCCACGCTCTCCGGCAGGTTCGAATCCCAGCGCCTGAGATGAGAATGAAGGACTATCCCCACCAGCTTTCAGGCGGTATGCGTCAGAGAGTTGTGGGAGCCATCGGGATCTCCTCAAACCCGTCAGTGTTGATCGCTGACGAGCCCACAACGTCACTTGATGTGACGATTCAGGCTGCATACCTGAGACTCCTCAGGGAAATTCAGGCTGAGTCAGGTCTGGGAATCATCTTCATCACACATGACTTTGGAATTGTGGCGAAGATGTGCGACCGAGTTGGCGTGATGTATGCGGGGCGACTGGTCGAGACGGGAGATGTTCGCCAGATCTTCAACTCGCCGCAGCACCCATACACGCAGGCACTCATCTCTTCTGTACCAAAACTTGAAGAGAAGACTGAACGACTGTATTCAATTGAGGGGCAGCCGCCTGCCCTCTACGACCTTCCAACTGGTTGCTCATTTGCGCCAAGGTGCCCGTACGTCATGGACATCTGTCGTGAAGAGTTCCCTCCGGTCTTTGACCAGGGTGGTTCTCAGCGAGCGGCTTGTTGGCAACTAGACGGTGGCAAGCGACTTGAGGAAGCAGTTCCTGAAGTCGCTGGCGCCGGCACGGGCGTATAGGTAGAAGGAGCCAGATGGTAAGCGCAGAAAAAAAAGTGGTTACGGGTCTAGATCACCTGAACGCCCCTACTGAAGAGATTGTTCTAGACATAGACGATTTGAAGAAGTACTACCCCATTGGTGGTGGTTTCTCATTCCTTGGACAAAAGCAGTCTTTGAAGGCTGTGGACGGTATTTCGTTCAACATTAGACGAGGCGAGACCTTTGGTCTTGTTGGTGAGTCTGGTTGCGGCAAGACAACTACGGCGAAAACCGTTCTGGGGCTTGAGAAAAGCACGTCCGGAACTATCAGCTTTGAAGGCGATGACATATCAGGAATGAACCGGGAGGGGAAGAAGAACTTCCGGTCCAACGTGCAGGCAGTGTTCCAGGACCCCTGGTCATCGCTGAACCCAAGGATGAGAGTTCGCTCCATCGTTGGTGAGCCTCTTGAGATTGCCACTTCAATGACGAAGAAGGCGATTGCAGACCGGGTTGGTGACCTCCTTACTGAGGTAGGTCTGAACCCATACCAGGCAAACTTGTATCCGCATGAGTTCTCAGGTGGCCAGCGACAGCGCATTGGGATTGCCCGATCGCTTTCACTCAACCCTGAGTTGATAATTCTTGACGAGCCGGTATCGGCCCTTGATGTGTCAATTCGTGCGCAGATCATGAACCTGCTTGTGGACCTGCAGAAGGAGCACAACCTCTCCTACCTGCTTATTGCCCACAACCTTGCAACAGTCCGATACATGTGCCACCGGGTTGGCGTCATGTACCTGGGGAAGATCGTCGAAACCGGCGAGACGGATCCACTGTTCGATAATGCAATGCACCCATACACAAAGGCGTTGATTTCGGCAGCGTTGCCGTCACACCCTGACATCGTGCGTGAGGAGATCATCCTCCCGGGTGAAGTTCCTTCACCAATCGACCCGCCGTCAGGTTGCACGTTCAACCCACGTTGCCCAATGAAGATTGGCGACATTTGTGAGCAGCTTCCACCGAAGCTTGCGTTGGAAGAGGAAAATCACTACGCATCGTGTCACCTCTACCCCAACAGCCTAGAAGCAGCCCGTGCTGCCGACGGTGGAGCTTCAGAAGTCTCAGCAGAGCCTGCGGTAGCTGAGTAGTCTTTCAGGCAGCAAATATAAAGAGGCCGGTCATCTGAGCGGCCTCTTTTTTGTTAACGGCTTTCTGTCATCTGCTTCGTAAGCTCGAAGAAGCGCTGGATCTGTGGGATTCCGTCTGATGGAACCGCTCCACCGGCGGCTCGAATGGGTTTCTCCATTCGGCGGGCTGTCTTCACGAGGCGGTCGAGCATTGCGAACTGCTCAGCGGCGGTGGTGAGCTTAATGTCCAGTGCGAACGTTGTATCGCCAGTGTCCCCGCGAGGTTTCGCTCTGAGAGCGTCGTTGGTCTCTGTTAGTGTGCGGGTGATGAGCTCGAGCATTCGATCTACGGTTTCAGAGTCTCCGCGGGCTATGTACTTGGCCACTATCAGGCTCATCGTCCAGAAGAACTTGGACTTGAATGTAAGAATCGACGATAAGGCGGTTTCGTTGAACGGCGATCTATCGTCAGTCTGATGCATCTCATCGCGCCACTCGTCACCGGGTACTGCCGGGAGATCAGCGCGGTCGAACAGCAGCAGTGCATCGTCAGGGTATTTGGCTAGTGACTCCGGTTGCCAGAACCAGTCGACGTGCTGTGGCCCCACTTCTCCGGGGTAGTGAACCAGCATGTAAGCGCCCTGCGGCGGTGCGTTCTTGATGTTGTCCATCATGAGAGATGGACGACCAGGTCCGGTGATGAACTTCTTGCGCCCAGAATAAATCGATGAAGCGGCCTCATCGTCCATTACAACCCAGACATCGATGTCACTCAGCGCATCGTGTTTACCGCTCGCCAGGGAGCCGTGCAACCACGCTGCACGGACACGTTTGTCGTGTTCGAGGTATGAGGCGATGTGCCGAACGAGGGTCGAGCGCTCTGAGACGCGGGTGTCCAGCAGCTGTTGAAGAGTCATTGAATGGAGCCTGGGAATGGAGCCTGGAAGTGGAGTGAGGTTGCCGGTGATGAGGCGTTTGCGAGATTGGTTCCCGGACCAGGATTCGAACCTGGACTGGAGGATTCAAAGTCCTCTGTCCTACCATTAGACCATCCGGGAATAAGCGGCCTGAAATTAGTATACGGGTGGCGGTGGGCAGTTCCTACGGGATACGCAGCCGGGTTATGGCACATGGTTCTGATTGGTTAGCGTCAGCCACTCGCCACACCACCCATCTACCGGTTCAAGAGGGCGTTGCGATTGGCTGCGAGAGACGCATTTCGATAATCGAGGCGACTACTCTCCGAGGGCGATTGACCGGACCGAAGCTATCAGTTCATCTCGTGATGATTCGTCTGGGGCCTCCGCGTAGATTCGCAGAAGAGGCTCAGTGCCAGAGAAGCGAGCCAGCGCCCACGCACCGTCAGCAAGCTCAAAGCGGGTGCCGTCCAGGCGGTTGATGTGCTCCATCTTCATTCCGGCAAGCGTAGCAGGAGACGCAGTTCCGACGTTCGAAAGGATCTCGTCGCGGCGGGCAGCGTCAAATTTCAGATCAAGTCTGTCAAATACGAATCTACCGGTGATGGTTTGCACTTCTGCGAGTAGCTCGGAAGGTAGCCGGTCAGCAGATACCACGGCATCAAGGATCAAGAGTGCGCTAAGGATGCCGTCTCGTTCCGGCACGTGGCCGCGGTAGGCGAACCCACCTGATTCCTCACCGCCCGCAATGGCGTCGAGCTCAAGCATCAGCGGGCCCACGTACTTGAAACCAACAGCTGTACGCGGGTTCTGGACGCCGTAGTGGGCGCAGAGCCGCTCGATCATCGTGCTCTGGGTCACTGTGGTCACCACTGGCCCCACCCACTGCTTGCGGGAGAGCAGGTGATGCACGATCACTGAAAACGTGTCCAGTGTGCTCATGTAGCGGCCATTCTCATCAACTAGTCCAACGCGGTCTGCATCGCCATCCGTTGCCAAGCTGACGTCAAAACCAGCGGCGGCCTGCAACCTAATCAGGTCAGTCAGGTTCTGCTCGATTGGCTCGGGCTGTCCCATTCCGGGGAATGCCGGGTTTGGTTCCGGATGCAGTTCCGTGATTGGCGACACGCCTCCTGCCAGGATACCGCTCAAGTAGCCGGCGCCGGCTCCATACATGGAGTCGATCGCAATCGGAACTCCCGCTGACTTGATCGCATCGACGTCTACGAAGCCCTTGATGGCCCCAATGTAGGCGTCGCGATGGTCGATCATCGTTGGCTCATCTGAGGCGGATGCAGATTTGATTAGCGACTGATCTGCGTAGATTGCCGGAATGCGGGACTCAATATGAGCGATCATTTCGGGGTCGGCTGACCCACCAGCAGGACTCTTGACCTTGAAGCCATTGTCTTTCCCTGGGTTATGGCTGGCCGTGATCACCACACCTGCGCCCGCGCCCTCCCTGGTTACGTTGAAACTGGCCGTAGGAGTAGGCGTCACCGCTGCCGTCAGCTTTACTACGATGCCGTTCCCGAGGGCGACGTCGCTCACCTGACGGGCGAACATCTCAGATCCAAAGCGCGTATCGTACGCGACCATCAGGCCCTTTGACGCCGTGCCGTTCTCGATCATAAGATCGCAGAGGGCTTGCGCACAGACTCTGACATTCGCGACGGTGAATTCGTCGGCGATTGGCGCGCGCCAGCCGTCTGTCCCGAACTTGATTGGAATGCCACCCTGTTCAGTCATAGTTACGACCTTGTGTGCGTCTGCTGGTTGTTTGAGCTGTTATCCGAGCGCTGCTCGAAGCACTCCGACCTTATCCAGTGCTTCCCATGGAAGATCCAGATCATCCCGGCCGAAGTGACCGTAAGCCGCGGTCGGCTTGAAGATGGGGCGTCGGAGATTGAGCGTGTCGATCAGAGCCTGTGCTCGCAGATCAAAGTTCGTCTCTACGAGAGCGACGATCTCTGAGTTGGGCAAGCGGCCGGTGCCGTACGTCTCGATGAGAATCGAGATTGGGCTCGCCACGCCAATTGCGTAAGAGAGTTGCACTTCACAACGATCAGCAAGTCCTGCAGCGACAACGTTCTTCGCCACGTAGCGAGCTGCGTATGCACCCGAGCGGTCGACCTTTGTCGGGTCTTTGCCTGAGAATGCACCGCCGCCATGACGGGCGCTTCCGCCGTAGGTGTCAACGATGATCTTGCGACCTGTGAGACCGGCGTCACCGTGCGGGCCACCAATGACGAACCGACCTGACGGATTGATGATGTACCGAGTGTTACTATCCAGCAGGTCAGCAGGAACTACCTCGCGAATGAGGTGAGCAATCAGGTCGTTATGAATCGTGTCATTGTCCACATCCGGCGCGTGCTGGGTGCTGATAACAATGGTGTGAACTCGGACCGGCTTGTGATCCTCATCGTACTCAACAGTTACCTGGCTCTTGCCATCTGGCCTTAAGTAAGAAAGCTGTCCGCTCTTTCTAAGTTGGGACAGCCTCTTTGCCAGGTGGTGCGCCAGTGAGATTGGGAGTGGCATCAGTTCCGGGGTCTCGTTGACCGCGTAGCCAATCATCATTCCCTGGTCGCCAGCACCCGTTTCGGCATCGGCATTCTCATCGCGAACTTCCAGGGCCACATCCACGCCGCCAGCAATGTCTGTGGACTGCTGGTCAAGAGACACCAGAACAGCGCATGAGTTGCCATCGAAGCCATACTCAGCATTGTCGTAACCAATCTCAAGAATCGTCTCTCGGACGATCCTTGGGATATCTACGTACGTTGAAGTTGTGATCTCTCCGAATACGAGGACCATGCCTGTCGTCACTGCCGTCTCGCAGGCAACTCGACCATACGGATCGTCCGCAAGAACAGCGTCCAGCACTGCGTCTGAGATCTGGTCTGAGATCTTGTCCGGGTGTCCTTCGGTAACTGACTCTGATGTCAGCAGGTAGTTCGCCATTGGCGGCAGGATGTCCTCTCTACGTGTTCAATTGTCCGGTGGGGCTGGGTTGGCCTGCTTTATGCGGTGCCTTCATCCCAGCTGTTCAGGTAAGCCTCTTGCTCCGCGGTCAGGTTATCGAATCCCATGCCCATCGCACCAAGCTTGATCCGGGCGATCTCCTTGTCGATTTCCTTGGGCAGA
>CAUZJA010000028.1:0-18758 GCA_963579925.1 Dehalococcoidia bacterium
ACCTCGTCTACTCGCTATTTGCTGTGGGCGCTGTGCTCGTGGCGGTCTCAACTCGAAGACTCGGAGCGTCTCTTCTTATTCCAGTTCTACTGGGTCTGGTGATCGTCGGTGCCTGGCGAGCAACCAGTTTTGACGACGTCACACGCCTGCCGGCCGAGTGGCAGGATGGCGACTTCATCGAACTTGAGGGAGTCAGCACTGGCTCAGCCACGCCGTTTGGTTCCGGGCAGGCATTTCCGATTCGCGTAGCCACCATCTCAGGCGTCGCTCTGTCCCTGGGTGAGGAGTTTCGAATATCTACTGTCGCCGACATGATCACTGGTGTGTTGCCAGAAGATCACTCACGATTTCACTTCGCTCCGGGAGCCCGCTACGCTATTGCCGGTGAGTTCGACCCGAATGGGCTACGCGGAACTTCAGCGCGCGTCTATGCTTCCAGTGTTCGGCTCGTCGAACCGTCCGGTTCCGGCCTTTCAGGTCGAATTGAGAGCTTGCGAGCGCGCCTTGCCGACAACCTGCGTTCGACGCTGCCAGAGCCTCACGCAGGGCTCGCCGCCGCGTTGACGGTTGGCGACCGTTCTCGGCTCGATGACGCACTACGAGACTCATTCCGCAACACCGGGACATCGCACCTGATCGCCATCTCCGGTCTGCACATTGGCATCGTTGGCTACCTTGTGTTCCTGGGGTCTCAAGCGGCATTGGGTCGGCGACGGCAGCTCTACTTATTGGTGCCGTTGCTGACCGTCTGGGCCTACGCTGTAATGGCAGGGCTATCTGATCCCGTAGTGCGAAGCTCTGTGATGTTTACGCTGTTCCTAGCGGCGCATCTTGCTGAACGCCAGCGCAGCCCGTTCCCATCGTTAGGATTAGCCGCTGCAGTGATGTTGGCTATTGAGCCATCAGCGATCGCGGATCCATCGTTTCAACTCAGCTTCGGGTCGCTGCTCGGTATCCTGTGGTTTGCACCGCGTGCAGCATGGCTGGTCAACAGATATTTGCCCGTCGGTACTCCCAACCGCAGCCCCGCCATGATCAAGGTCGCGAGGGCCATAGCGACAGCGCTCCTGGTCGGTGCAGCGGCGACGATCATCACCACGCCGTTAGTCGCGTTCCACTTCGACCGAGTTCCGCTATGGGGCATCATCGCGACGATATTCGCGTTGCCCGCCATGCTCCCTGTGATTCTTGGCAGCCTGCTCAGCGCTGCCATGGGTTCCGTGTGGTCACCACTTGCCGACATAGTGAGTTGGCCGACATGGCTTGCACTCGAATTCATGATCTCCGTGATCGAGCTATTTGAGCGACTGCCATTTAGCACTGTTGGAGTTGGCGGTATCGCCGCAACCCTGCTCACGCTGATTTACGTGAACGCGATCGGCTTTGCCGTGCGCAAGCAAGCCATAAGTCTCGTGCGGTCGGCACCTGAAATACTTCACGCCTATGCCGACTTGCTCCGGGAGCGCCGACTTCCAATCCCAATTCTCGCCGTCACAATCGGCCTCGCAGCACTCTCGCTGGCCGCGGTCACCACTCACTCCGGTGGCAGCCTGCGGGTGACGTTCTCTGAGACGCAGCGCGGTGACCTCTCGCTAATCGAGACTCCAGGTGGTCGACAGATTCTGATCGACGGCAGTGGCTCTCCCGATGGCGCGGTGAACTTCCTGGGGGAGCAAATGCCGTTCTGGGACCATTCGCTAGATGTGGTGATCCTCACCCACCCCCACGCCGACCACGTCACCGGTCTTCTACGCGTTCTTGAATCGTACGAGATTGATCGCGTCCTCCACGCGCCTATCGAGTACAACTCCCAGGCCTATCTGGCGTGGCTCAGCGAAACCGAGAAGATGTCAGACGCGGTTATGACCGCTCAATCGGGAATGGTCATCGACTTTGGGGACGGCAGCTACCTGGAGGTCCTGCACTCAGGACCGACCGACTACTCGAACGACCCTAACGACGCATCTGTGGTGGTGCGGGTCTCTTACGGCGATATCAGCTTCTTGATGACCGGAGACGCATCATCCATCGTGGAAAAGCGTTTGCTAGCAAGCGGAGCGGATCTGAATGCAGACGTACTGAAAGTGCCGCATCAAGGCAGCAAAAGTTCATCGTCCGTCGACTTCATCAACGCCGTATCGCCCGCCATTGCAGTCATACCAGTTGGCGCAGATAACCCCTTCGGTCACCCGCACCAGGAAGCTGTAGACCGCCTCGAAGCGGTAGTCCCGCCCGACCAGCTATTCACCACATCCACGGATGGCACCATCACCGTCACGACAGACGGCGAGCGGCTCTGGGCACATGCGGGGCGTTGATGAAACCCATTAATCGGTTGAGGCAGGATTGAATCCTGCCCAAGATGTCACAGCGCCCAATTGGAGATACACATCCAGCCAAGCACGATAACCCACTCCAAGCGGCGAGGAATGCGGTCCGAAATCATCATGCCTGCCCCTATTGCAATGAAGCTTCTATGAGGGCCGACGCAACCCGTAGTCAACGGCCTCGATACCCCTGACGTATTCCGTCAACCTTTTCTGAATACAACGACGATTTACGCTAAAGAACACGTGATAATTCGACTAGAACCCCGCCAATCCTGTGTTGTATTCTCATTACATCGAAACACCGCAGGGTGAACCGAAATAAAAGCTCTGAGACAACAGAGATACCGGTAACCCTGAAGTGGAATAAGCGTCAGATTGGCGCTCAGTCAAAAGGAGGCAGGTTGGTACAAATCTACGTAATGAACCACGCCTGGATTGGCGATACAGAAGGCCTGTGGCGAGATTGATTCAGAGTCTTATCGCTAACAGGAATGCAGGTTTCACCGGGTTTCCCACCGGAACACAGCAGGGCAAAAAATAGAGGCATTTCCGCACAAGGAACCGCCTTACCGCCCATGAAGGCAAATGCCTGAATACGGTGGCCCGGGGACCGGACCTAAAACAGAATAAATAAAGATAAGGCCCCCGAAATTTCGGGGGCCTTATCTTTCCCGCGAGCGCTAATGCGTTCGACGAATATTTAGCTCTGCCGATTAGCTCTGGATCAGAGCGTCCATGACGGCGTAGACCTTCTCAACATCAGCTCTAGTAAGTCGGGCCGGGTAGAGGACCGTCGCAATGCGTCCACCCTCGAGCGGAACATCGATGCGTGGATGTGACAGATTCACTTCTACCTGCTCTTCCGTAGTCACAACTTCAGAGAAGTCCACCTGGTCGATTGGTGTGATCTCCGCTTCACTAGCAGGCGTCTCGACAACAGGCTCTGGAAGGTTGTCCAGGTCACCAATGATGTTGTCGTCGCCATCTACAACCCCGGCGAACCGGAGTGAGTCTCGCAGCGCAGATGCTGTCTGCTTGGCTGAGCGAGCCGTGAAACCGCTCTTCTCCAGGCGAGCGACAAGCGCGTCGGTCGGCGGCAACTTGGCACCGAAACTCTCGCGCAGTTCCTTGAAGACTGACGATGAGTCTACCGTCTCCAGTGCGGCAACACGGAATGCTGAGGCATCCTGTGATGACTTCGCGGCAACAAGAGTCAACGCACGCTCTGTGAGCGTCAGACCATGATCATCTTTCTCAAGCAGGCCAAACTGGCGAAGTGAGGAGACAAGTCGGTCTGTAGTGCTTGCTCCGGGTGAAATTCCAAGTGCGGCCGCAAGCTCTGCCTGATCGAAGACGCTATTGCTTATCTTCTCGTGCAACTTCTCAGTCACTTCAAAACAGTGTTCGGCGCTGTAAGCAGGTGCAAGGGGGCTTCGGCGCTTCCGGGTGGCAGTGGCGGCTGGACTCATGTCGGCTCTCCTTGGGGGCTCTTGTTAGAGCCTCGCGTATAGAGGTTAGATAACGCCGCAGAATTCACCAAAAAAACATAGGTCAGCGCGGCGCACCACCTAAAACTAGCGCTCCCCAATGCGCGATCAAGGGGGCCATCTGTTGAGAACCGCGCGTAATCCGCCTCTATCGCGCACTTATCCACATCCAACTTACTGGCGGCGTATGATTGCCCGGCTCCACTGGAAGTACATAGCGCGCTATCAAAGGCCCTCTGAAGTGCTCATGGCGGCCCCCAGATGCATGAAGAATGGCATAAGGAAACGGTGAAATGCCCCAGACAGTTACAGCCCAGACCAAATTTGAGCCAGTCCCACGCTGGGCCAAGATCCCGCACGGAATTACCTTCCGCGGAGACGCTACTTCGGTCGCTGTCGACTCCAAAGATAACGTGTACGTCTTCAGTCGCGGCAACGTCCCGGTAACCATCTTCGACCCCGACGGAAACTACATTGGCGGCTGGGGCGAGGGCGAGTTCATGCGCCCCCACGGCATCTTCATCGACCACAACGATGACATCTATCTGATCGATGACTTCGGTCACATCGTCCAGAAACGGAATCTGCAGGGCGAAGTTGCGTGGACACTTGGGAAGTTTGGCGAGGGCGCAGAGTGGCAGGGTGGCGAGCCGTTCAACCGGCCGACTGACGCCACTGTTTCACCGACAACCGGCGATGTATTCATCTCTGACGGCTACGGCAACTCTCGTGTCCACCGATACGACGCCAACGGGAAGCACATCCTCTCCTGGGGCGAGCCCGGCACAGAACCCGGCCAGTTCAGCCTGCCGCACAACATCACCATGTGGGGCGAAGATAAAGTAGTGGTGGCCGACCGTGAGAACTTCCGGCTCCAGATATTCACCATCGACGGCGAGTTCGTAGACCAGTGGCACATCTACCACCCCATGTCAGTGCTACGAGGCCGTGGCGATGACGCCGCCTTCTACGTTGGAGAAATGGGCCCGCCGCCCGTGCAGGACGGCGTTCCCGGACTGGGGTTCAAAGTCTCCATGTGGGACAACTCCGGCAACCACATACAGTCGATTGGCGCCGACCTCCCGGGTCAGGAAGCCTACCAGTTCTGCGGTCCGCACGGTATGGCCATCGACTCAAAAGGCAACATCTACGTGGCTGAGGTTTCATGGACCTTCTACTACTCCAAGCGCGACGACCCGCCATTGGGCGAGATCGTCAGCCTCCGCAAATGGGCACGCACATCCGGGTAGCAGTCGAATATCCTGAACGAACGCAAAAAACTCAGATCCGAAACCTAGAACAGAAAAACGAAAGGTACAACTGAATGATCGCTGATCTCACCGGCAAAACCGCCATCGTCACCGGAGGCGGTCAGGGCATAGGCCGCGGCATCTCACTCACCATGGCTGGCCAGGGCGCAGACATCGCCATCGCAGATCTCCCTTCCGGCAAAGCCGCATCCGTGGCGAAGGAAGTCGAGGCACTGGGCCGCAAGGCCATGGTCATCGACCTCAACGTCACCGACAAAGCTCAAGGCGCAGCCGCCATCCAGCGCGTCATCGACGACTGGGGCCACCTCGATATCCTCGTCAACAACGCTGGTGTCGCAGGCGCACCCGGCTCACTGCCAACCCAGCCCGGCCGTGACGAAGACTGGGAGCTCACCTGGCGCGTCAACGTAAAGGGACTCGCCGATCTCACCGCCTCCGCCCTCCCCCACTTTAAGGAGCGCAACTTCGGCAAGGTGGTCAACATCGCATCAGTCGCAGGCCGAGCACCGCTCTACAACACCGTCCACTACGCCACCACCAAGATGGCCGTCATCACCTTCACGCAGGCCCTGGCCAAAGAGATGGCGCCATTTGGCGTCAACGTCAACGCAGTCTGCCCCGGCCGCCTCTACACAGCATTCTGGGAAGAGTGGATGGACAACCGTGAAGCCGCCGGCGATGAAGCAGTAATCGGCCGAGACCACCACGACGTGTTCGATGAGGCTCTCAAGACCGTCATGCCTCTTGGCCGTGAACAGTCGCCAGAAGACATCGGCGCAATGGTGGCATTCCTCGCATCAGAAAGCGCCCGCAACATCACAGGCCAATCGATCCAGGTCGATGGCGGCCAGGTGATGGTCTAGGCAATAGCCTTATCCCCTCTCCCATTTGGGGAGAGGGCCAGGGTGAGGGTGCGGCCGAGCTCTACCCACGTCACATAACGCGTCATTGCGCCATCTGTCACCCTGAGACGGGAGGCTCCGCGACCAACGTGAGGGTCTCTGCCGGTTGAGACATCGCACGCGGCTCGAAAACTCACACACAGTCATGCGCCCGGCTATTCGCACCTGTTCAACATTCCACCCCGGCAGAGACCCTCACAGTCGGCCAAAGCGCCTCCTTCAGGGTGACAGTGCGGGGTGAGCAGTTAGTCCGAGGTATTGAGCGCGATTGCTTTAAGCTCGCTCAATAGTCACGCCCAACCCAAACGTCTTAATCCGATCCCGATACAGCTCCGCAGGCTCCAGCGGACAGGTGATCACCACTGCACGATCAGACGTATGCGCCTCCATCGTGATCTCCGTCGCCCGTTCGGTGCTCAGACTCGGCACGCTCTTAACCAGCGCAGCAATCACGAATTCCATGGAGTGATCTTCATCATTGTGGAGAATCACGGAGTACGGCGGCAGGTGCTTAGTAATCGACTGCGCACGCTCTTCGGTGATCGTTTGTGGGGAGGTCATGGAACCATTCTCGCGCCGAGTGTCCCGAACTGCTCGCCCGTTCTGACGCACATATTGGTAAACTGCACATGTTCGGCCAGCACGACTCTGCATGCCCATCGTCCGAAACAATCGGACAGATCAGGCCATCCTCGAGCGGGGGTAACTCAGTGGTAGAGTATCTGCTTCCCAAGCAGAAGGCCGCGGGTTCGAATCCCGTCCCCCGCTCCATTATCAAATGGAGTAAGCGCTGCCACGATCGGCAATGCGCATCGGGCACTACACACTTGTCTTGAGCGCGCAGTTCGATGGGGACATCTCGCAAAGAACCCCTCTGACTACGTCGATAGGCCCAAGGTAACGCCTCGAGAGATGGCGCGCCTCAGTGAAGAGGAAGTCCAGCGATTCCTGGGCGTAACCCGCGGTCACCGATTAGAGGCGTTGTTTTCTTTGGCGCTAACGACTGGTGCCCGTAGCGGTGAACTGCTAGGCCTGCAATGGTCTGACGTCGACCTTGATCACGGCACCATCCGCATCAGACAGAGTCTGAAGAAGATTCGAGGTGGGTATGAACTTGGCGACACCAAGACGCCGAAGAGTCGACGTGAAGTAGAGATTGGGCCTGCTTCCGTCCAACAGTTGCGATCTCATCGAGCTGGACAGGATGAAGAGATACTTCGTCTTGGGCCTGTGTGGGACTCTAGTTGGGGTCTCGTGTTCGCTAATACCGTTGGTCGCCCACTTGATCAACGGCACGTCCTTCAGCGGCAATTCCGACCACTCGCGCTGGCGGCTGGTCTGCCGTCAACATTGCGCTTCCACGATCTAAGACACATCTTTGCTTCTTTGACCCTCAGCAAAGGTATGGAGGTCACGCGAGTCTCAGCCATGCTGGGCCACTCCAACCCGGCGACGACATACCGCGTATACAACTACGCAATTCCCGGTAGCAGCAGGACGGTTGCCGCCGTGATGGACAAAATCCTCGCCGGGTAGGCTGCGGTTCGGGACAGACTGGTCGGCCTATCTCGGAATCACTGGGTCACGGTTCAGTCCATCACCCTCTACAGTTATTCGATTCTGGTCATCGCCCGGTACGCGTCAGCCACTCGGATGTGATCTCGTCCATGGTGTGAGGGAAGTTGGTCATTTGAGCAGCTCGATGCAGTCCCAGTCTTCCATCATCTTCAGACGGTCACGGAACCTAAAAATGGCTTTTTCGCCGAAGCCCGTGTCTATTGCACCTCGGACCATGAAGATCATCTGGCGAAACATTGACCATCTGAAGTCAGTTTCAAGCTCGTTGGAAGAGTAGTCGGTCACGCCTCGTGTGATCAGCTCTGCGTGATAGGTGCGGAGCAGGTCGCCTTCGATCTCCCGCCGTTTTTCGACGTCGAACGTCGCCATGATGAAGTTGGCAACGTCTGCAGCTCCCACCGTGAGCGACGGAGTCTGCCAGTCGATCAAGACGGTGCGCGTGCTCTCGCCCTCGCCCGTGAAGAACATGTTTTGACCGCGAGCGTCGCCACTACATAGCGTGAGGTTTCCGGTGCTGGAGTGCTTCACTATCTCTGGCAGGGCATCAGGAAGTCGGCGTAGGAGTTCGCTGACTCCGGGGGAGAGCAGATCGCTGTATTTCTCGAAGCATGTCCTGCCGCTGGCCGCGAGTTGGCCTTGTGACTCGCCGTCGAAGTAGATGCCGGGCCGCATTAACCAGTCGTAAGCATCCAGTCGAGCGTCGTTCCACCAGTGGGCATGAATGGCGGCCAGAGTTTTGATTGCCGAATTCGCATCGTTGTCTGCTATCTCTTCGCCAACCGGAATGGTGCGCCAGTCGCTCAAGTCCTCAAGGCCGATTATCCCGATCGTCCCTTTGGCGTTTGTCTCTACGAAGTAGTGACGAGGTACATAATTGGGGATCCGGGATGCGAGATGCCGGAAGAACAGATATTCGCGGTGAATTCTGCCTCGCTCGGTCAGGCATCTCAGAAGGTCCGGGTCGGTCGTCGGCATTTTGACCACGATTGTTTCCGCCCCACGCAACGAACCGGGGTCCAGCGTGGGTTTCACCCGCACCACCGGCCCCGTCAGCCCCTCGGCCAACGGTTCAACGTGCACGCGAAGAATCTCACCCCTATCGATATGCCCAGCACCTCTAAGCGCGGAACTGAGCCAGCGTGCGGTGATCTCATCAGGCGTGCGCGGGAAGCCTGTCATTTCAGCAGCTCCATGCATTCCCAGTCCTGCAGCGACTGAAGGCCTTCTTCGACGAGGGCCAGAACAACATCGTCCAACACGTTCAATCCGCCAACGGCGTAAACGGTCGTGATCAAGGCCCGAAACAGGCCCCAGCGGAAGTCTTCATCCAGCTGATCAGCTGAATAACCAGTCACACCTCCCTCGATAAGTGCATCATGGTACGCGCTGATCATTTCCCGTTCGTGCAAACGACGATCTTTCGCGGCAAAGCTCATTGCAAGAAAGTAAGCGATGTCCGTGGCGCCTGAATATCGGGAGGGAACCAAATCAATTGCGATTGCACGCGTTGCCTCCCCGGTTCCCTCAAAGAACCAGTTGCCACTGTGACTGTCTCCCATGCACAGAGTGGTCGGCTCGCTGCCCCATGCATGCTCTATCTTCGAAATACCGTTAGGGAGTTCGGCCAGAATGGCTTTCATGTCGTCACTGAGCTGGTGTCCGATCCTTGCAAGCATCGCGTCTATGATTGTGGAAAGAACCTCCTTCGTATGACCCTTGAGGGGCAAGGTAGACCTTCTTCTTGCCGCCTTCACCCAGGAGACTCTTGACCTCGTAGCGGCCATTGGCGAAGGAAGTGGGAGCTTCTACCGAGGTCGGCGGAGCGGATGGAGGGGTGTCAACAATGTCAGCGTCCGATCCCCCACGGTCTGAACTCACGTCAGAGTGCAATTCCTCGGACATCGCGAGCAACGCTTTGGCATCGGCGTTCTCAGAATCTACGGCAAGGACGGCACGCGCTCGTTCCAGGACTCGCTGCCAATCGCTGGTCTCTGCCGCGACATCAGCCTCGTCTAGGAGCTGATCAATCCGCTTCTCTATTCGTTCACTTGGCATGGTGCGGTGATACTAAAGGAAATTGGGCATGAGAGGGAGCCGACTCTCCTCTGGGTTTTGTATACCCACTTGTATACTCAACGGGGATGGATCTCTACGGACGGCAGCAACCCTTGACGTCCTGAATACGGATCATTCGTGATTGATTACGGTCTTCAGCGCACGTTTGTGGACGAACTGGATCCAATTCCCAAGCAGAAAACCGCGGGTTGGAATCCCGTCCCTGGGGCCATACTCACTCATCACCAATTCGCTGACGATATTGTGCACCGCTCTGGAATCCCCCTACAGCAACGTCATCCCGTCCGCGTACCCCGGCTCGATTACCTCAACGTCCGGCGCTACCTTAGCCAGCTCGTTCCGAATCGGTGTGATGTCTTGCAGGTCGGGGGTGTTTAGCGCTCCGGCCCAGTTATCGTGGTGGCCCAGGACTATGCGTTTTGGGTTGACGGTTGTGACCACACCAGCCAGGAACTTCTCGGTTGAGCCCTGGAATGGTTCGCCGTCTATGTTGCCGCGGCCTGAGCAGCCGAGGACTGCTACGTCTGCTTTGATTCCGGCGAGGATGGATGAGTGGTAGCCCATGCTGTTCTGGAAGAAGATGGTGCCGTCTGGTGTTTCGATGAGGTAGTCCAGCGCCCCACCGTCACTGTCGCTGCCTATGTTGCGGGCGCGTAGTTCATCGTTCTCGGCTGCCAGTTCCGGCGTAAGCCCCACGTTGCGATCGGCGCTGAACCGCTCGGCGAGCCGTCTGTTGCGCTCTTGTTGCGGTACTCCGAGGTCGCCCGTTAGCTCGACACCCGCCGGCTCAGCGACGGACCAGATGCACGAGTGCAGACTTGGGAATACTCGTACCGATACGTCATCGTTCAATTGGTAATTCTCTCCGCCAGCGGATGCCAAAATCTGGTCGCTCTGCACCCCGGCTTCGGTGAGCACACGCATCGACTCATGGGAGCAGATGATACTTGCGCCGGTGTTCTTGGCGATCACGTCAGCACCAGCGAGATGATCCATGTGACTATGGCCAATAATCGCGAAATCAGCTTCCGTGATGTCTGCAGATGTCGCACCAGTATCTGGAGCACTTGAGAGCCGATCCATAAAGGTGTCCAGAAACACGACGAGCCCGTTGATGTTCAAGCGGTACGTTGTGCATCCATACCAATCAAGCGTCACTGTCATTGAGTAGTCTCCATAATTTTGGTGCTAATCCGGGAAGTTGGGCATTACCTCTTCTGCAAACATCTGCATGCAGCGGAGGCTCTTCTGTTGGTCAAGTCCCGCTTTGCCGAAAGTCCCGCGAATTGATTTGATGCCTTTAGAGCGGAGGATTTCGATGCGTTCGCAGACTACTTCGGCGGTTCCTACAAGTGGAAGAATGCCTTCCTTGCGGGCCATCTCGCCGCCTGTGACTCTATCTTTATCACGGTTGGCCCAGTGCTGGTAGCCGCTGGGAACGTGCCCTGTTTTGCTCATGGGATTGCCAATGCGCATGAACTCAGCATCGATCTCGTCTTCGAGTCCGACCAGATCTGACTCCGCCTCTTCCATGGTTGGCGCGACGTAGATGTTCATCCCGGCGGGCAGGTCTATGTGCTCATGCGGGTGGCCGTAGTGCTCCATACGCTCGTGCCATAGCTCCATCACCTGCGGCACCTGCCCCATGACGGCCGTGGGACCGCCGACCATAATCTCAAGTCCCTTGGACGCTGCGAAATCAACGCTCTCAGGACTGGTGCTGACGGCGATCGTCATTGGCAATGGCTTCTGAATGGGCTTCGGTAGCACGTTGACATCTTCAACATCGATGAATTCACCTTTGTACGTGAGCGGGCCGTCCTCCCACGCCTTCTGAATGACGTCCAGGTACTCACGAAAACGCGGCCGGGCCGTCTCAATATCCGTGCCCAGCGCTGCGAACTCCATGGCTTGATAGCCGGAGCCAATGCCCAGCGTGAACCTGCCGCCTGACAGGATGTCTATGGTCGCGGCTTCCTCGGCCACCATGATGGGGTTGTGCCAGGGCAGGACGACTACGGCGGTACCAATGCGAGCGTTCTTGGTTCGCTGTACCACGTTGCCCAGCATTGCGAATATGCCGGAGATAAGCCCGTGCCGTGAGAAGTGGTGCTCGCCAAGCCAGATCTCGTGCATGCCAAGTTGGTCGGCAAGTTCAATCCTCTCCATGGTGTCGGCAATGCTCTGAGGAATGGAGACTTCAGGATGCCATCTGATGATCTCAAACTGGCCGAATTTCATCTCAAGTTCCTGTATCACCCGCATGAGCGGGGCTGCTTACCATTTGCCGCAAGCGCGCACTATAACGCAGAAAACCAGTAAGGTGGGCCACGCTTCGGCCACTTGCGGCCGAGCGAGGTGACCTGATGTCGACGCCGGAGGCTGAGACCATGCGACTTGAGAATAAGACCGCGATCATCACGGGCGCTGCAAGCGGTATGGGCGCCGAAGAGGCAAGGGTATTTGCCAGCGAAGGTGCTCGAGTAGTGGTGTCTGATCTATCGGACGATCTGGGGCAGGCACTCGTCGATGAGATCAAACAGGCTGGTGGCGAGGCGCATTACATACACATCGACGTCCGAAACGAGGACGAGTGGGCGTCGCTGGTGGCAGAGTCAATCGACACGTTTGGCCCCATCAACATTCTGGTGAACAACGCAGGTCTCAGTTCGTCGTTTGTGCAGGACGATGACGACTTCGAAGCGTGGCAGCGCCTGATGGACGTGAACTTGAACGGCGTCTATCTGGGTTGCCGAGCCGTGCTGCCGAACATGAAGGCAAACGGCGGCGGGTCGATCGTGAACATCTCATCGATATCTGGCTATGTCGGCAGCGCGGGAGGTCACCCCGGATACTTCGCATCCAAAGGCGGCGTGCGCATCTACACGAAGGCGATGGCCTTCAAGCACGGCCCGGCCGGTATTCGTGTGAACTCAGTCCACCCTGGTGTGATGCCGCCCATGCGAACCGCCGCGCACTTTGGTGCAGAGTCGATCAGCCCCAACTTGCAGCGAATGCTGGACATCACGCCGCTGAAGCGACGTGGCGAGACGATAGACGTGGCAAAAGCGGTGCTCTTCATGGCCTCAGATGATGCGGCGTTCATCACCGGCACGGAACTGATCGTAGACGGCGGAATGTTGAGCGGCTACGGCGGCTATCCGGAGTAGAACCGGGCAACCACGGGGGGTTGCCCCTACAGGGCCACGCCCAATTCAGCCAATACGCCTTCCAGAGATGTAGACGCATCAGCGAGGTTGTACACCTCCGCCTAGATTCCTACTGACTTCGCAGCTTCAACGTTTTCAGGCTTGTCGTCAATAAATACGGCCTCAGCAGGCTGGACGCCCAGATCGTTCAGAATGTGCGTGAAGTACGCCTCATCTGGCTTGGCGATGCCAATTTCGAACGAATAGAACTCGCGATCGAATAGCTCTCGAAAGCCGAGATTCTCGGACATGTAGTTGCCACGGTGTGCATCCTGGTTTGACGCCAGACATACGGTAAAACCAAGTGCCTTCATCGATTTCACGATCTCGAGCGCGCCTTGATCGACGTCAATCATGGTCCATACCTTGAGAGCATCATCCAGACTGCCTGTGCAATCCAAGCGGCTTAGCACAGCGGTGATGAGTTCGATCACGTCGGCCTTGCCGGTGAGGGCGTGGCTTCCAGCACCAAACAGGTCGCTCATAAACTCCGGGAGGCGATCGTTGCTTCCCAGAAGAGTCATGATGGCTTGAGGCTGGTCACCAACAGCTTCCTGAATCACGCCGTCGGCGTCCAGAAGTACGGCCTTCACGGTCATTGGGGCTTCCGCGCTACGACCCAGAGGTGGATCTCTTTTTCGTGGTCGCTGTTGGGATCATCTGAGACTTCTACCCGATCTGAAATCGTTTCGAAGCCAGTGTCAGTGACCATCTGCCTTGATGTATCGACGTCGAATCCGCTCCAGAACATTGGGGCGCCAAACCAGTCGTCGATATAGTTGCCACTGTCTTCGGAGGAGTTGAGGGTGGTCATGAAGATACCTCCCGGTTTGAGCCACGCGTAGATCGATCGAAATAGATCGCCGTGAAATTCACGCGGCACGTGAATGACGGAGTACAGCGCTGCAAACCCGCCGAATGACGCCTCAGAGAATTCCAGTTTGGTCATGTCTGCGTGGATGAAGGTGGGGCCGGGAACGTTCTGGCGGGCACGCTCGATTTGGCCAGCCGAGAAATCGACACCGGTAAGCTCGAACTTCTCATGGAGTCGGGCAGCTGTCGGTAACCCGTTGCCGCACCCCAACTCGAGCACGCTTCCGCCTGCGGTCACTTGATCGATGAACAAGTCCTCGTAGCGCGTGACTACTTCTGATGGGTCGGTGCGGTAGTACTTGAAGTACTCATCGCCAACTTTGTCGTAGCCCGACGCGACGCGGGCAATCGGATCATCTACTGAACTCATCAACCCAACTGGCCGTCGATCCCCACGCGCTCCAGGATGCCGCGCACATAACGCGCCTGTCCGGCGTGTTGCGTGTTGTCAGAAATCACGCTCACGAGCCGCACACCCACGGTGACGTGGGGATCGTAAGAAGTATCGATTACACGCTCGATCTCTATGGCGTCGAGCGACTTGAAGTACTCCTGGCTGCGGTCGATCACGGCGTTGTTCCACGCGAGCAGCAGTTCTGCGCTTTCAGGCCGAACTGCGTCCACGTCTGCGGCAGTGTGCCCGAAGCCGACGTTCGAGGAATCTGGCTCCATGCCGAACTTTTCGGCCCAGCCGTCTGCCACCCACGCCTGTGGGCGCCCGACGATCTCAGAAACATAGCTGTCCTGAACACGCGAAAGGTGCCAGATCAGCCATGCGATCGAGTTGGCGTCTGGTTCGATGCGGTAGTAGATCTGCTATGGGCTCAGGCCTTCAGCAGACTGCTTGCAGACCTGCAGAATTCGCTCGTAGGCCTCTGAGAATATGTCTCGTTGTTCCATTGGGATCTCCTTGCGATTCGGTGCGGGCAGGGATGCCGGCACTACGACCGGTCGGCCGCCTAAACCGCGGGCAATGTTATGTCGTCGTTTACTTCTGCCTGCCAGACGCGGAGGCGGGAGGCCATCTGCCGGATTCGGTCTTTGTGCTCCGGCATGTCGAACAGATTCATTAGCTCGTGCGGGTCCGAGTTCAGGTTGTACAACTCACATTGGTCGCCTGGCGAGAGATTCAGCTTCCAGCGATCACCGGTTATGACCGAGCGCCACGGCACGGATACCATGCGGTTGATGGCAGGCGAGCCGAGATTGCGGTCGCCCATGCCGTTCCACTGAACGAACACGTCGTTGTCGTCTAGATCTGCGTCGCCGTTCACGACGGGCATCAGGCTATTGCCCTGTAGGTGATCCGGGGTGCTCTCACCCATCATCTCAAGGATGGTTGGTACCATGTCGACCAGCCCTACGGAGCCGGGCACGCGTTTGTGGTCGACTCCTGGCAGCTTCATGAGCAACGGAACCCGGGCGGCCTCTTCGTAGAGGGACCGTTTTTCCAGCATGCCGTGATCGCCGGCCATTTCGCCGTGCTCACTGGTGAAGATGATGATGGTGTTCTCGTACTGGCCGGTCTCTTTGAGCGCACTGATGATTTTTGCAATCTGGTTGTCTACTAGCGTCACGTTATCGAAATACTGTGATCGCAGCTTTCGCCATCCGGCCTCGGTGGTGGTGTCGTGATTATCCCCACCAGCCTCGCCGAGCGGGTTCAATCCGCCGCCCATGTAGTGATCGGCGCGGAGTCGGTTGACCAGCGAGCCGCTGTCCGGCCGTTTCAGGAAACCGGGTCCGACAGGCAGTTCAGCGGGGTCATACAACCCGTTCAGCGGTCCCGTGTACGGCGGATGCGGCTCGAAAAAATTCACGAACGCCAGCCACGGCCGATCAGAGTGATCTGACTCCGGATACTCCCGGATGAACTCAGGAGCCACTTTGCCCAGATAGCCTGCCTGCGTCAGATGCTCCGGCAGGTTCGCACCCGCCACCCAACCTTCATAGGAGAGAGTTGGAGGGGGCGGTTCGACACCGTTTTCGCGCAGGTAATGGTTGTAGTCAGCCTCAACACTCCGGTACTCCCGCTTGGTGAAGCATGGGCGATGAAAGTCCTCGATACTTTTCCAGTGATCGAAGCCGTGCTGCGGAATCGCGTCGTCGCCCAGATGCCATTTGCCCATGTGAGCGCAGTAATAGTCATCGGGTGCCAGATCACCGATAGTCTGCGCTCCGCGAGGCAGCGGAATGTTGTTCCGGTGCAGCCCGGTGGATTGAGGATAGAGGCCGGTCATGATGGTTGCCCGCGAAGGCGCGCAGACCGGCTGACTCACATACGCGTTCTCAAACACAACACTCTCATCCGCAAGGGTGTTCAACGTGGGAGTCTGAATCCAGTCATTGCCATAGCAGGCCATGGTGTCCTGGCGCTGCTGGTCAGTGAGTATGAAAAGGATATTCGGGCGATCTGACAACTGTTCCGCTCCTGATGTTTGGGGGTGCCGGATGAGGGTACGGCATTGGGGCGGTGAATCAAATCTTAGGTCTGTTCTACATGCATAATACATGCAGTGCATGCGTTATGCATGTAAACTACTTACATGGCCAAAGCAGTCCAAATAAGAAATGTTCCGGATGATGTCCACAAGAAGCTGCGCATCAGAGCAGCTGGAGAAGGCCTTTCGCTCTCTGAGTACTTACTCAGAGAGCTCACTCGTATGGCGAATACCACCACGCCTGCGGAACTAATGGAGCGTGTGGCGTCGAGGCCCAAGACCGATATATCCAACCAATCCGTTGTGAACATCATCAGAGAAACTCGCGACCGCGAATGGCCGTCCTAGACACTTCGGCTGCAATCGCAGGACTGGTGACAGGGGAGAATCAAGCACTACTTGAATCGATCGCTGTTCACCACGAGTTCCAGAGTCCGTATCTGATTGAAGTGGAGTACCTCCATGTGCTCAGGCGACTGGCTCATCGCGGCGATATCACTCCGGATACTGCCTGTCGTGCGATTGAAGAGTTCATCGAACTTCCAATCATCATGTACGCGCAGACTCCCCTTTTTGAGCGCATGTGGCAGCACCGAAATCAGGTGAGTGCTTATGATGCTGCATACCTTGCGCTTGCTGAGTCACTGGAGGTTCCGTTAATAACATGTGACCTCAGATTGGCCCGGGCCAGTGACGGACTTGTCGAGGTCGAATTGTTCGACTCTTAGACTCTTACGCGATCTACTAGTACACCTCAACGAACCAAAAAAAAGAAACGCCCCGATTGCTCGGGGCGTTTCTGCGTGAAGAGGGGTAGGAGGTATTCAGATGTGCCGCTAGACGTAGCGGATGCGGAGGTGCGGAAGAAGTAGATTGGAGGGCCACTTCAATCAATTAGGTGCGTCTACGCCAGTTGCGATGCACGCATCGCCTGAATGGCACCCTAATTCCCTGATTGCAACCCATTTCAGGGAGCAGTACGCTACTCAGGGTTGGACGGTTGGCTCTGTGTTGATGGGCGTTGCGGTGAACACGCTTGCGCCCAGAGACATGGCGTTGGCCCATACTTGGAACTCATACTTCCCTGCCGCAGGAATCGGTATTCGAGGGAATGAGACGCCAACGTCTTGTGACGCCAGACGATCGGTGATGGTCATCCGGGCCGTCGCCTGCGCCAGCTTCTCGCCTGTGCTCACGCGTACGAATCGAATCTCCAGGTCGTAGATTCCTGAGGCATCCGAGAGCTTCAGGTAGACGGATAGCGGTCGCTGAGTTGGGAACTGAGCCGCCGAAACCTGGTTGAAAATCCCAATCAAGTTCCACTTCCCAGACGCCGGGTCACGGGCCGCCAGATCGCACAGAACCGGGCCAGTGAGAATTGGCCTGATCTGGCTTAGATTTACTTCTGAATCGTCGATAGGTTGGTTGGTCATGTTCTCTGGTATTGAGCCTACACGACCGGTAGCCCGAGCGCGCTGATTATCGCGCTTTGGAGGCGGCTACAGCGTGAGCGGCCTCAACTGTGTCAACATCGTCGGCGTGCCGCCCGCCGAACAGGTTCTCGATTCGCATGTATTGGTAGCCGATGAAGGCCTGCACTGACTGGGGAAGATGTGACTGACCGTAAGTCATTGCTAAGGCAGCGATGCCCAGCAAATATGCGTATGCGAGTATCTTTTCCATGGAGAACCATTCCTGTAGTCGGCGTCCGTGGCTTGCCCTGCCACCTCATTCACGCTAAAAGGAATAGTCCTTTTGAACCGCTTCCAGTGGCTCATGCATGGTGAGCTAATTGGACCATCCGCCTGTCACGACTAGGATAAAATTGTACTGATTCCACCAGTATCGATCCCACGATGAACCGACTTGCAGTTCGACTGACTAAGGAGACCGTGATGGACCTTGAAGTCTTCGTGACGCCGGGACTTGGCGATAACAGCTACCTGCTTGTCTCCGGCGATAACTCCGTGATGGTTGATCCTCAACGTGATGCCTGGCGATTTCTTGAGGTTGCGAGACGTAAAAACATTCGTGTGGATCATGTACTTGAGACGCACGTCCACAATGATTATGTCTCCGGCGCCAGGGAGATTGCCAAAGCGGCGGGGGCGGAGATCGTTGCCCCCTCTGCGGGCGGGTACAAGTTCACACACCGCGCAATTGCCGAAGGTGACGAACTTGAACTTGGCGCTTATCGAATCGCCGCGTGGGCCAAGCCCGGGCATACCCCGGAACACATCTCATATCTTGTTTTGGACGCGAAGTCTGACAGGCCCATCGCCATCTTCAGCGACGGTAGCCTCATCGTGCAAAGCGCTGGCAGGACTGACCTGCTAGGCGAAGCGCACACAGCAGCCTTGACCGCGTCGCAATACGAGACAGTCAGTCGTATTGGTGCGCTGCCTGCCGATGTCCAGATCCTGCCCACACACGGTGCAGGCAGCTTCTGCGCCGCATCGGCTCCAGGTGGAATGACGATATCGACCATCGGCGCGGAAAGAACGAGCAGCATTGTGTTTGGCCCTGACAACGTGAAATCGTTCGCTGCACAACAACTTTCAGGACTCCAGGAGTATCCGGCGTACTACGCC
>CAUZJA010000029.1:0-18337 GCA_963579925.1 Dehalococcoidia bacterium
CTCGTATTCACGCAGTTCTACCACCACCTGGACGGCTCACGCACAACGCTGCCCGGCAAGAACATCGACACCGGCATGGGACTTGAGCGCACCGTTGCGGTCGCGCAGGGCGTGCGGAACACATATGACACGGACATCATGCGCCCGTACATCGAGTACGTGGAGAAGGCCGCTGGAGTTGAGTACGGCAGTGACGCCTCGCTCGATCGGGCCATTCGAGTAATCGCAGAGCACGGCCGCTCGGCGTCGTTCCTGATCGCTGATGGCGTGGTGCCTGAGAACACCGGACGCGGATACATCCTGCGTCGCATCATCAGGCGCGCCATGCGGTTCGGACTTTCTCTGGGCATTGAGAGTCCATTCCTGCCGCAGGTCGCGACTGTAGCATCGGATCATCTGGGCGATATCTATCCGGAGCTGAAGAGCAACCTGCCCTTCATTGAGCAAGTTCTGGCAACGGAAGAAGAAAGCTTCGACAAGGCGGTTGAGTCTGGAAGCCGACTCCTGGAACAACTGATCTCAAATCGCCCAGCGATCCTAGCAATTCAGCGGAATCTTATGGGCTTATCGCCTCAGCTAGGCAGATCAGGAAGTTTGAAGCAAGCATTGGATCAGATTGATCACGATGCAGGACAGTACACGGGATGGGAGGGAGGCATTCTTGCGGAGCTAATGCTGCGTCATCTGCGGAATGTCGCAGAGACCGCAGATGCTGACCGAGGTGAAGTGATTTGGAAGGCTTGGGATGACTTCTTGGCCGCTGACTGGGAAGGCTCGATCACCGGCTACGAGGCGGCGTATCTGTATGACACATACGGATTCCCAATTGAAGTCACGCAGGAGATGGCCCTCGAGGACAACTACGAAGTTGATCTGGAAGGCTTCGAGCGTGAGATGGAGCTTCAGCGCGAACGAGGTCGCTCTTCAGCCAAATTTGGTGGCGATACCGGCGCGCGCAGGATATTCGAAGAGCTTGGTGTAACCGATACGGAATTTGTAGGATACGAGTCGGAGACCGCAACACGTGATGATTCTGAAGTTGTAGGCATCCTCAAGGACGGCGCAATTGTCCAGGAAGCCACCTCCGGCGATGAGGTTGAGATCGTCCTGGCCAAGACGCCGTTCTACGCTGCCAAAGGTGGCCAAATGGGCGATGCCGGGCAAATCTTGTCCGGATCGGCCATAGTCGCAATCAAAGATACACAAAACCCATTCTCACGTGTGACCGTCCACTACGGAACAGTTGAAAGCGGAACGATAAAGGTTGGCGACGCCGTCGACGCCCAAGTTGATGCAGAGCGCCGTGAGAAACTGCGCCGCAACCACACGGGCACACACCTGATCCACGCTGCGCTACGAGAGGTACTGGGCACCCACGTGCGTCAGTCCGGTTCGCTGGTAGCGCCAGACCGGCTCAGGTTCGACTTCACACACATCGCGCCGATGACGCGGGAAGAAATTCTCGAGGTCCAGCGTATCGTCAACAACCGCATTCGCAGCAACATCGATGTCAATGTGGAGTGGACCACCTATCGCGAGGCCGTCGCCAACGGGGCGCTCGCCTTCTTCGGCGACAAGTACGATGAGAGCAGCGTCAGGACCATCTTGATCGACGCACCGTGGAGCTACGAGCTATGCGGCGGTACGCACTGCTCTCAGACTGGCGATATCGGTTCATTCTTCATCCTGACAGAGCAGGGCATTGGATCTGGCATACGCCGTATTGAGGCGTTCACTGGCGTGGGTGCCGAGGACCTGGTATCAGATCGACTGAAGGCGCTGGACGAGATGTCTTCCTCGTTCCAGACCCCCATCGCTGAGCTCAATGAGCGCATGGAATCAATACGTGCCGATGGCGAAGCCAGCCGACGCAAGATCGGTGAGCTTGAAGCGGCGCTATTACGTGCCAGCGTTGGCGGCGGAGCAGAGACGGATACTCCAGACACACTGGATGTGAACGGCTCAACGATCAACTTGCAGGTGAAACGCGTAGATGCGCCAAACATCGACGCACTCCGCAAGACTGGCGACTTCCTGCGCGACAAGATGTCGTCCGGAATCGTCGTGCTGGGCAGTGAGATCGATGACCGTCCGATGGTTATCGCGATGGTCACAAAAGATCTTGTGACTGACGGCTTCCACGCTGGAAACATCGCCAAGCAAGTCGCTCAGATCATGGGCGGTGGTGGCGGTGGTCGTCCCGATGCAGCGCAGGCGGGTGGGCGCGACGCATCCAAACTGGATGAGGCGCTGGCATCCGTCAAAGAGATCATCGCCGCAGGGCGCGAGTAGGGGCGCCAGTGCCCGATTTGCCAGGAACCACTCCAAACAACCCGAAACGAGTATTATCGCTCGACGTGGGCGACGCGCGTATCGGTTTAGCTGGCTCAGACGAGACCGGCACGCTGGCATCGCCGATGCCTGCTGTTACGCGCACTGATCCGGGTTCTGACGTCGACGCGATTGCCGAGGCAGCGGCGTCTATAGACGCAAATCTAATACTGGCGGGACTGCCACGCTCCCTTGATGGCAGCATTGGGCCGCAAGCACGAAAAGTGCAGGGATTTATCCGATTGCTCCGAGATGCGGGATTGACCGTGGAAACCTGGGATGAGAGATTCTCCACGGTTGAGGCAACACGAGGACTTCAGGCGTCCGGCGCACAGCCGAGCCGAGACAGGGGAAGGCTAGATTCAGCGGCTGCCGCAGTCATCCTCCAGGGATATTTAGATGCAGCACGACTCTAACGCACGCGAATCAGGGAGATACGAACCCCAATATGACTAAGAGCATTGGAATCATTGGCTACCCACTGGGACACACACTATCGCCACTCTTTCAGCAAGCTGGATTGGATTCGGTTGGCGTGGACGCAGAGTTCACGGCATGGCCAACGCCGCCGGAAGAGCTTGAGGCGAAAGTGGCATCGTTCCGTGACTCCAACTGTCTTGGTTCGTGCGTTACGTTGCCGCACAAGCAAGCCGTAATCCCATTGCTCGATGATGTGTCCGACGCTGCAACGGAGATTGGCGCTGTGAACTGGATCGTCAACAACGGTGGCAAACTAATCGGGCACAACACAGACGCCCCCGGATTCCTGCGCGCACTACGAGGCGAGTTGGAGTTTGATCCAGATGGCGCTGAGGCGCTCGTGATTGGAGCAGGCGGTGCCGCACGGGCAATCGCATTTGGATTGCGCAACGCTGGCGTTGAGCGACTCACCATCGCTAATCGGACGCTGTCCACAGCACGAAGTCTCGCGGAGGATCTGCGGTCTGGGAAGTTCAGGGCATCAGCTATTGAACTCACCAAGGACGCCCTAAGTGACATCGCTCCGTTCTCAAGTCTCATTGTGAACACGAGTTCGATGGGTATGTCCGGAGGCCCGGCCCCGGATGACTCTCCCATTAGCTCAGACCTCATATCTAACGAAGCGGCCGTCTACGACATCGTCTACGCACCGGCAGAAACGCCACTGTTCAAGGAAGCTGAGGCCGCAGGCGCTCGGGCCGCCACTGGCCTATCGATGCTCGTCTATCAGGGCGTTGAAGGATTCGAGCTCTGCACCGGCGAGACCGCGCCCGCGGAGATGATGCTAGACGTGGCCCGGAAGGCCAGCAGCTAATTCGGTGGCTCAGGTGCCATATTCTCGCTATCTCCCCAGTGAGCCTGAGGCCGAACTCTCACATACAATTATCACCAGAACAAAATTTTGATTTGGATGGTTGATTTCGCCCCATGTTCAGATACCTGACCGCCGGTGAGTCTCATGGCCCCGGCCTGACTGTAATCGTTGAAGGTGTCCCGGCCGGCGTTGAGCTGACCGAGGAATACATTGCTGAGCAACTTGGCCGTCGCCAGCGCGGCTACGGTCGAGGTGGTCGGATGAAGATTGAGACCGACCGCGCAGTACTAAGAGGTGGTGTGCGCCTTGGCGAAACGCTCGGTTCTCCTGTGGCAATGGTGATTGAGAACAAGGACTTCGCCAACTGGACCGAGGCGATGTCTCCGGCACCTCCTGACGGCGAAGTTGATCGTAAAGAGAACACCCGAGTAGTCCCGGGACACGCAGACTTCCCCGGCGCGCTCAAGTACATGGCCCACGATATGCGAAACGTGCTGGAGCGATCGAGTGCTAGAGAGACCGCCGCACGAGTTGCAGCAGGTGCTGTGGCGACGGCATTTCTTGACGTATTTGGTATCGAGATTCATAGTCAGGTTGCGTCAGTAGGAAGCGTCGAAGCCGACGTGTCGGACGCTGCCGACTGGGCTGCCGTTGAGGAGTCCGACGTTCGAGTTGAGGACCCCGACGTGGCGCAGCAAGTTCGAGACGCTATCGATGCGTCGAAGGCCAATCGCACGACCATTGGTGGTGTGTTCCAGGTGGTCGCCACTGGCGTTCCGGTTGGGCTAGGCAGCCACATCCAATGGGACCGGAAGCTGAGCGGTCGTATTGCGCAGGCCATGATGAGCATCAACGCTGTGAAGGGCGTTGAGATTGGCCGCGGCTTCGGCAACACGCGTCGCCCGGGCCACGATATCCAGGACATCGTCGTGCCAGATCCAGATGACCTACGACGATTCTCCCGCACATCAAATGAGGCGGGTGGTATCGAAGGCGGCATGTCCAATGGCGAACCGATTGTCACGTACGTTGCAATCAAGCCGATTGCGACTATGACGCGCCCACTGCCGTCGGTAGACGTCAACACGGGCGAGATAATCGAAGCGCCGTACCACCGCAGCGACGTGTGCCAGGTGCCGCCAGCCTGCGTGGTTGGCGAAGCTATGATGGCCCTGGTTCTGGCGCATGCCATGCTGGAGAAGTTCGGTGGCGACCACATTAGCGAAACCCAGCGCAACGTTGCCGGATACATCGAGTCACACAGGGAATTCGGTACCTCAGTTTGAGCAAAGATCGGCACGCCCTCATCTACCTGATTGGCTTTTCAGGAACTGGAAAGTCGCATACGGGGCGATTGCTCGCGAAAAAGCTGGACTGGGAGCTGCTCGATATGGACGAGATGATCACCGCGAAAGCGGGCGTCCCGATCATCGAGATATTTGAGTGGGGTGAGAAGTATTTTCGGCAGATCGAGAAGGACGTGCTCAACGAGATAGCCGGACTATCGAAGAAGGTGATCTCAACCGGCGGTGGCGTACCGGTGAACGAGGAAAATCGAGAGGTACTGAAATCCAGCGGATACGTCGTTCGCCTCCAAGCATCCCCGGACACCATTCACAAACGGCTCCAGCGTAGCTTCCGCGGTAAGTCAGTTGACAATCGTGGTGTTATTCGCCCGATGCTCCAGGAAGAGGACAACGAGGCACCCATCGACAAGATTCAGGGTTTGCTAGACCTCCGGGAACCGGCGTACTCGGATGCAGCCGATGTGACCATCGAAACCGATGGCCTGAACCCCGGTCAGGTTGCTGAAGGCGTTCTCATCGCGTGGGAGACGGCTGCAAGGGAGATGGCATGAGCGCAGGGGCAGATCCTAACCTTGCCGCAGTGGTGGATACGACCCAGGGCTCATACCGGGTGGTCGTGGGTCAGGACATTCTCGCGACGCTTCCGGAAGAGCTCGAGAAGGCTGGACTTGGCGGCCGCGCATTTCTAATAGCCGATGAGGCGTTGTTCCCTGTTGTGGTGCGCACAATTCAGGAGACGCTGGAATCGGCCGGAATCGTCACTCACGTGATGGCTATTCACTCTGGAGAGCAGTCGAAAACCCTGGAGACCATGAGCCACATCTACGATTGGTTAGCGAGCCTTCGAGGTGAACGCGGGGATACTCTCATCAGCCTTGGCGGAGGTGTGATGGGCGACATGGTCGGCTTTGCCGCGGCCACGTGGCTGCGTGGGGTGGCGTTCATCCAGATCCCGACCACTCTTGCCGCGATGGTCGACGCCTCACTTGGCGGTAAGACGGCAATTAATCTCGAGACCGGCAAGAATCTCGTGGGCGCATTTCATCAGCCAAGGCTCGTGCTTTCGGATCTCGATCTGCTGAAGACCTTGCCTGAGCGTGAGTTGCGTTCGGGCTGGGCGGAGGCGATCAAGCACGGGCTGATTCTTGATCATCAACTTCTTGAGGACATGGAATCCAATTCAGATTCGTTGATCGCCCTGGAAGGCGACACAACCGCTGAGATCATCAGGCGATCTGTGGCGATCAAGGCAGATGTCGTTTCAGCCGATGAATTTGAGCGCGGTGACACCCGAATTCTGCTCAACTACGGCCACACTATTGGCCACGCAATTGAGGCGTCCACCGCGTATGGGACGTTCCTGCACGGCGAGGCGGTTGCCATCGGAATGGGCGTTGCAGGACGCATTTCGGTGGAGTTGGGGCTGATCAGTGGGGAATTGCTCGCAAGGCAAGAAGCCACGCTCAAGCGGTTTGGGCTGCCTACACGGGCGCCAGGGCTCGACACAACAGAGTTGATTGAGCGCACAAAGAGCGACAAGAAGATCCGCGGAGGCGCGGTGCAGTGGGTGTTACTTGATGGCCCCGGTCACGCCACAATTCGGCGTGACGTGCCGGAGCAACTTGTCAGGACAATCGTCGACGGGCTGGTCGAAGCCTAGCAGCCGCCAGCCACTGCTGGAACGATGCTGATCTCGTCACCGCTCTTCGTCTCTGTGCCAAGTCCGTCCATGTAGCGGACGTCCTCGCCGTTCACGTAGACGTTGACGAAGTGGCGGATCTCACCGTCCTCGCCGCAGATGCGTTCCTTGATACCGGGGAATGCGCTCTCAAGAGCATCCACAATTCCCTGCAGGTTTGCACCATCAACATCTACCTTGGCCTCGCCGCCAGTGATTCGGCGGAGCGGGGTAGGAATTCGTACTGTTATTGCCAATGTCTTTACCTCGATAGTCGCTGATCACACAGCCGGAACGCCGTCCCGGTGCGGACAGACGATAGATTCTAATGGTTTTAACCTTCGATTACGTCACCGGCAATCGGATCAACCCGAACACCCTGTTCGAGCGCCCACGTAATTGCCTTGTTTAATTCTTCTTCTTCACCCTGAAGTTCCAGGATTACCCAGCCAGTCTCAGGGCCAACATCAGCCCTGCGGATGCTCGTAATAATCTCGAACATAGACCCCAGGTTGTAGACCAGAGGACGCCCCACCAGAACTTCTGGGAAAGTGATCTTTACTCGACGGCTGGCCATTTGTTTTTCCAGTTCTGCTGTACTTAGATGCTTGAGTTGATTCGTAGGGACAAGCTCTTCTGATCAGGCGATCAGGATGGGATGTCTACCTTGGCCTCAAACGATTCCAGATTCGCTTCAATGTTTATCGGTTTCACGCTGTCAGCCACAACTTCCTGCGTCTTCAGGCCGTTGCCTGTTATGTATGCGACTACGGTCTCGTCCGGATCAAACACTCCCGCTTCTGCCTGGCGTTTGAGGGCCGAAATGACCACACCTGCGGCGGTTTCTCCAAAGATGCCTTCGGTCTGCGCAAGCAGAATCATGCCTTCGCCAACTTCGTTTTCCGGAACAGCCACAGCTGCACCTCCGGTCTCTTTCAGTATCTTCAAGACGTAAAAGGCGTCAGCCGGGTTTCCGATACCCAATGACTTGGCGACCGTGTCCGGCACCTCAGGCTTCGCATGCATCACACCGGCCTCATAGGCCTTAGCGATGGGCGAGCAGCCAACAGCCTGCGCTCCGTGCATCGTGGTGGTCACTTCATCGATCAGGCCCATCTTGGCGAACTCGTTGAAGCCCTTCCAGATCTTAGTAAACAGGGAGCCAGAGGCAAGCGGCGATACAACGTGGTCTGGCGCACGCCAGCCAAGCTGTTCCGCTACTTCGTAGGCTAGCGTCTTCGAGCCTTCGGAGTAGTAAGGGCGCATGTTGATATTTACGACCGCCCACGGGTTGTTATCGGCCAACTCAGAACATAGCCGGTTCACGTCATCGTATGAGCCGTTTACGGTCACCAGAGTTGGTCCGTACACGGACGCCCCAATTACTTTTCCGTACTCAAGATCAGCGGGAATGAACACGATGGTGTTCATTCCTGACTTTGCGCCGTGAGCCGCCACTGAACCAGCAAGGTTGCCGGTTGATGCACATGCAAGGGTCTCGAAACCAAACTCAAGCGCCTTGGTGGCGGCAACAGAGACAACGCGATCCTTGAATGAGTATGTGGGATTCACAGCGTCGTTCTTGATCCACAGATTGTTTAGACCGAGCTCTTTGCCAAGGTTGTCGGCCTTGAGCAGCGGGGTCATGCCGGTGCCGAGGTTTACCGCGCTCTCGGCTGAGGCGGGCAGGAAGTCTGCGTAGCGCCACATGTCCATCGGGCCAGATGAAATCTTTTCGCGGCTTGTGGACTTCTGGATGGCGTCGTAGTCGTACGTGACTTCCAACGGCCCAAAGCAGAAATCGCAAACGTAGTTCGGCTCTATTGGGTACTCACGACCACATTCACGGCAGTGTAGGGCAGAGGCAAATGCCAACCCGGGTCTCCTGTTAATTCAGCCACTGTTACCCGGGGGTTCAATCGGGAGTGACAGCAGCAGCTACATATTGTCGCTCGCTGATTCACCGGCTGCGGTGCTCATCTTTTGCCACGCTACAACAAGTACCATGACTGTGCGGCTGAGCGCTTATGCAGCAGGAACCTGCATCAAATGTTAGCAAGAGTGAAATTGGAGCGTCAACGAGACCAGTTGAGATTCGTTGACGTAGTGCCTTACATCACGTGCGTAGTTACTGGAAGAATTGAACTGACCAGCGATTTAGATTGCACCTCAGATAGCTGATTATGGAAGACGAGAAAAACAGTTCCGACGGCTCGCCAAATAACGGTGACGACCGGGAACGCGACCTGCGCGATATCTGGAAACCCAAAGATATCGCTGACGAATGGCGTGAAAATCTTTCGGTTTCCAAGTCAGATCCCAACGCTCCGTCTGAACCGTGGGATCAAGCATTCGAAGATCTGCCATTACGACCGGTCGACGGTGCGTACCCGCCAGATGAGTACGACCGGCATCGGGAGTCTGGATCTGACTACGGCGCCTCACGAATAGCCGGCGCCAGCAAATTCTTGATTATTCTCGCTGCAATGGCGCTGATAGTCCCATTGTTCGCAGTGCTATTCAATTCCCCCACACCAACGGTACGACAGGCCACTCCACCCCCCAGAATCGAAGCCCGCGTGCTTGAGGTGATTAGTGGCAACACGATCAGGGTTGAGATAGAAGACCAGATAGCCGTTGTCAGATACATCGGGGTTGGAGTGACTCCACCCAGCGATGAGTTTCACGAAATCTCGACTACCGTGAACCAGCGATGGGTGGGCGACCGTCTAGTTGAACTGGAAGCCGATTCCACCGATAGCGACCCCGAGGGCCGACTGCTGCGCTACGTCTGGGTAGGCGGTTCCATGGTCAACGCCGCGATGATTGCCTCAGGGCTTGGTCCGTATGTAGATAACGACGGTAATGATCGATACCGCAATTCATTCAGCGAGATCGAGAAGAATGCCCAGAGTCGTCAGCTGGGCATTTGGGACACAGACGGCCGAGGTGCCTAGCCTGCCAAGCACGAATCGTCCTGACTAACGCTCAATTACCATCTTGCAGGTTGATCACCACGACATAAACTGCCACCGCAAGAAGCACCACAAGGGCCACGTAGCGCGGATGCGGCGGCCTCACGATTGAACCTCAGCAACAAAGCAACCGATGCCTGAATTCCACCGACTAATAGCGTTCGACATTGATGAGACCATCGTTGGGCCAGACTTGAATGTTCCGCCTGAACTCATGTCAATCACAAGAGATATGAGGGCTGAAGGAACGAAATTCACGCTAGCAACGGGGCGGATTCTGCGTTCGGCCAGAGTATTTGCTGAAAAATTAGACATTGATACCGAGATTATCTGTTATCAGGGTGCAGTGACTGCCATGCCGTCCGGGGAAATCGTCAGGCAGAGCACAATTGAGACCAGCGTCATATTGGAGGCGCTAGAAGCGCTTCAGGGCAGCAGCGCTCAAGTTGTGTCGTTCATGGATGACGAGATTTACAGCACAGCGTCCACCCCATGGTCCGTTGGATATGGCGAGCGGATGGGAACTCCGGTGGAACTGGTGAACGATGACTCCTCCCTTTACGTTGTCCCGCCGAATCTGCTTCTGGCCGTTGATGAACCAGGCCCAACAGGCGAATTGGCGGTCGCGCTGGCGGAGCGGTTTGCGAATCGTGCGATGATCACCCACTCCCGGCCGCGGTTCTGCGAGATTGGGCCGCATGGCGCTGGTAAAGAAGTCGCGTTGGCGGCTCTTGCCCGTGACATGGGAGTTGAGCAGAAAGACGTGATCGCATTCGGCGATGGCACTGGAGACGCTGCGATGCTTGAGTGGGCTGGTACGGGCGTGGCCGTGGCAGACGGTCACCCGGATGCACTGGCGGCCGCGGATGTGGTGATCGACGGCCTTCCAGGAATCGGCGTAGCTGAGTTCTTGCGCCAACTTGATTAGCAGTTTGAGTGGAGATCTAATTTGAGCGAATCATCTAACAAGAAGATCGTCGTAGTCGGCGGTCTCAACATGGACCTATTTATTCAGGCGGACCGCTTCCCACTGCCCGGAGAGACGTTCGAGGGCGACTCGTTTTACACCGGCGGCGGTGGCAAAGGCGCGAATCAGGCGATCGCCGCAGCTCAGCTCTCAGGTCGAGGTGTTGTGGAGATGATCGGAAGGGTTGGTGACGATGCGTTTGGCGTCGATCTGCTCGCCAACCTGAATCGATACGGCGTTGGGACAGGCGCGATTCAAGCGGTCGATGGCGAGGCTTCCGGAATTGCTCTCATATTCAGCGACGCACAGCGTGAGAACTATGTTTTACCCGTGTACGGTGCCAATACCACGTGTGGTGACGATGAGGTGGAGCGGGGCCGGCAACTCATGTCGAGTACTTCAGTCCTGTTGATGCAGCAAGAGATCCCAACGAATGTCACCAGCGCCATTGCGAAGCACGGGCGAGAGGCGGGCGTGACGGTCATTCATGATCCAGCACCGGTGCGACAGTTGCCGAAAGGCTACTTCGACAGCGTCTCAATCCTGGTGCCCAACCAACTTGAAGCTGAAGCGCTCACTGGTATTGAGGTCACCGACGCTGCATCTGCCAGGGAAGCGGCACATGCGATCAGGAAGACGTCGGTGCCAGTGGCAATACTGAAACTTGGTGCTGATGGCTGCTACGTCGTAGGAGATGGTATCGACGACTACTTCCCCGGCCACAAAGTTGAGCCAGTTGCCACCGTTGCTGCTGGCGACGCATTTGCTGGCGGTCTGGCGACTGGTATCGCTGAAGGCATGAGCCTTTCCGACGCGGTGCATCTGGCGAATGCCACAGGCGCGGTGAGCGTCACGAAAGAAGGCGCTCAGGACAGCATGCCATCCCGGGCAGAAGTTCAGGCGTTTCTAGAGAGCAGGTAATTAGCCTGTATTGCGTAGTCCTCGAGAGATAGCGCTGGCGATGCCGGGGCCTTCGTAGACGAGCGCCGTGTAGACCTGAATGGCATCTGCGCCTGCGTCCATGACTGCACGCGCATCCTCGGCGCTCGAAATTCCGCCGCATCCGATAATCGTTGGGCCATCGCCAAGGTGCTTTCGAGCCTGTTCAACCAGTTCAAGTGTTGAATCCAGCAGTGGCTTGCCGCTCAAGCCGCCTTTGCCAACCGCCAGGCCTTCGTGTGCGATTGGCAGAGTGTTTGCGGTGACAAACCCATCCGCTCCGCCTTCATGTGCGGCCTGAACCAGCTCCAGAAACGCACCTGAATCACTAAGTCTAGGCATCTTCACGAAGAGCGGTTTTGACTTCGTAGCAACCAACCCCTCAATCATTTGCTTCAGTCGCACCGGCTCCTGGAACACAGCCAGTCCGGCTGTGTTTGGGCTGCTGATGTTCACTTCCACGCCAGCTACCAGCGGTTCCAGCGCGATCAGGCAGTCCCTAATGGGATCATCTTCAGTGCCCGAGATACTGATCAGGGTTCGTGCCGCCGATGAATATCCCAACTTCGCCAATCGTGCCCGCGCCGTTTCCATGCCACCGCCGGGGAAACCAAGCGCGTTGACCAGCGCTCCTTCGCTACTACGACGCAGCATCCGTGGCTTCGGGTTGCCGGGGCGTGGGTCAAGCGTCACCGTGCCACCGACCACGTAGCCGAATCCGATGTCCAGCAACGAGTCCAGAACTTCGCAGTCCTTGTCGAACCCGGCAGCAATCCCCACAGGGTTTGGAACGCTGATCCCAGTCAATTCAGTACGCCGATTGCCGCCACCAGCGCGAGCGAACAGGCCAAACAATCGCCAGACAACCGGCAGACGGAACGAAATCACGGCGAACCGATGGGACACCTCAGGTGACAGCCTGAAAACCATTGGCCGGATCAGGAATCGGTAAATGAACCTCAAAGTTCCCTCGAATACGTAGTGTTACAGATACCCAGTAAATTCAAGCTGATCGCAATGACCCGGTTGTCGTAGTCGTCGATCAACACTACGATGACTTTACCGGTGCAACGCACCAATTGCAGATATGAACTGGGCAGAAGGTAACCAACCCGTATGGCGTTGAATTTTGAGCGAGGCAAAGTAGATAGTCCCCGAGGGCACGCGTTCGTCTATTTCAGCGACGCTGCCAACCCTGGGACGATTGCCGCAACCTATCTGGTCGTGCTGCCCGTGAGCGTTGATTTCGCAAAATATATGCCGCCATTTCTAGTTGGTCAGGTCCCGGACATGGGAGAGGACGGAATTACTGCGTTCGCATTTCCCCCGGCCCCGGAGCCAGTAGCGGACCTCTCAGATCTGATGGCAATGGCTGACCGCCGGGATGATGACCTCATCAACGGTGGGACTGCGTCGCTCACTGACGCGATGCACCTGATGTCGGTGGTTGGCGAAATCGTGGAAGAGTACGCAGCGTTGTGCAATGAGGCGGGTTCACCAATCCTGCCAAATTCGCCAAATCAGGAGGGACAGACGCCTGAAGCGCTGGAGTCGGCTGAGACTGGTGTGGATGATGTCGTCTACGGCCTGATGTCAGAAGCAGATCAGCTTGGGGAACTCACAAAGCTGGTTGGGCGTCTGCGTTTCGCAACAGAAGGCGGCGATACACCGACTGCGGATGACGCTTCCGGGCGTATTCGCTCACTTGGCCACCACATACCTTCGAATCGAAATATTGACCAGCTACTGGACGCCGCACAGTCAAGTTCACCCGACGGCGCGAAGTTGGCGCAGTTGTATCTGGAACGCGCGTATAGCCTGCTGCGTGAGGACTACCTGCGGGTGAAATCCATAGACGATGAGATACAGGCGACTGGGATAGTTGAGTAGCGCATCGCGATAGGCGACCTGGGCCGCGCAAGCCCGGCAGCTACCCCTCCCGCTCAGACACAATCTTCTTCAGATCCGCACGTGAGAGATTCGCTCCACTTGCGATGACAACCACCCGCTGCCTTTTGATGCGGTCTCGCTGATCCTTTGCTCCCGCCAGTGCGACCGCGCCTGCTCCCTCAACTAGCGAGTGGGTGTGGTCCAGGTAGTCGGATACCGCATCTTCGATGTCGTCCTCGCTGACCAGCACGAAATCTTCCAGCAGGTCCCGGAGTATCGCCTGAGGCATTTCGTAGGCGTGGGCGGTGGCGAGACCTTCAGCAGCGGTTTTCATCTCCGCTTCCACCATTTCCCCGGCCTTCCACGAAAGCTGAGCTGCGGGTGCCGCTGCCGCTTGAACGCCAATGACGCGCGTCGACGGCGATAGCGCATCAGCCACAATGCAGGCGCCTGATGCGCCGCTGCCGGCACCAACTGGCACAAATACTGTGTCGATGTCTGAGAGATCTTCAAATATCTCAAGGGAGTAAGTGGCCACACCTGCGATCAGATCCGGCTCGTTTGCGGCGTCGATGTAGTAGAGGCAGCGCTCTTCGGCAATGGCATTAGCCGCGTCTCTACTCTGGTCGTAGTACTCGCCCTGGAAGATGACCTCAGCGCCCAGGTTCTGCATCGATCTCACCTTGCCAGGATTAGCGCCAACAGGAACCACGATCACGCACGAAGTGTTGTGGATCTTTGCCGCGTAGGCGATCGACTGCCCGTGATTCCCGGAAGAAGCGCCGATTACGCCGTTGGCGATCAGTTCGGGATCAATGCGAGATAGCAGATTCAGACCGCCACGCACCTTGAAGGCGCCCAGAGTCTGGAAGTTCTCATGCTTGACCCAGACTTCAGCACCAACGATCTCATCAAGAGATGGGTAGTTCCGGAGCGGTGTTCGGGTGATGTGGCCTTCAATGCGCCTACGGGCATCGTAAATATCAGCAATCGTCGGGCGATCTGGCAATTTAGGAGACTCCTCGCGGTTACGGTAGGGGGCCTATTCTAGGCGTAATTCCAGGCGGTGTTCCCAATTGGATTTGCTGCTGTCGAGCGTATACTCGTTTGTATTGCCGGAACTGGCGGCACCACCCTTGCTGCACAGGTACATTTGCTCTCATGGCAACAGTCGGCAGATCATCTGATCCGCCTGAATCCAATCCATCTCCTGACTCCCCGCCCCCAGCTGGGGCGACACCATCTCCGCGCCCAATAAAAAAGCAATCCGCACTGGCTCATACTTTCGAATCATTGGCGATTCGCGAGTTCAGAATGCTGTGGTTCGGGACGCTGCTCGGCATGGGCGCGATCCAGATGCAGATGATCTCTCGGACCATCCTCGTCGACGATCTGACCGGGAAAGCGTCCCTTACCGGGATAGTGGGGTTGGGCTTCGCTCCATCAATGCTCATCCTGTCGATGTTTGGCGGAGTTGCGGGTGACCGGATGGAGAAGCGAACGCTGATCCAGATAACGCTGTTCGCTTCAGCCGGAATGGCGCTTGTTATCGGAGTCCTGATCATCACGGACGTAATCACCTGGCAATATCTGCTTATCGCATCCGTGTTGCAGGGAGCGACATTTGCTTTCCAGATGCCCGCCCGGCAGGCCATCATCCCAAAGCTGGTGGGGCAGGACAGACTTATGAACGCGATGGCGTTGAGTGCGGGTGGTATGAGCATGATGGCCATCGCCGCTCCGGCCTTTGCCGGCTATATCTACGGCTCGTTTGGCCCCGAATATGTCTACTTCATCATTGCCGCGATGTACTTCGTAGCGATGATCATGACCGGCAGGATTCAAAAGGTTCCACCGGAAGTGACGGAGAAGGGCAGAAGTGTTCTTCGAGAAGTTGGCGCTGGATTTAAGTACGCGGCCAGTAACCGGGTAGTGATGCTTTTGCTGACCTCTGGGCTGGTGGTAGCGGTACTTGCCATGCCGTTCAGGTTGCAGTTCCCCGTCTTCGCGCGGCGCTTGTATGGCGATCTGAACACAACCAGTGGCCTCTATGAGTTCGATCCAAACATGATCGGCGTGCTACTCATGTTTGCCGGAATCGGCGGTGTGATCGGTACTATCGGTATCGCTAACCTGCGAGAAGGTAGTAGGCGAGGGCTCATCATCCTGCTAGGTTCGATGCTGACCGGCGCAGCGATGCTGCTGCTCACAGCGTTTGAGGCAGTATTCATGGGGATGATCGTGATGCTGCTGATTGGAATCGCGGAGTCTGCCCGGATGACGCTGGGGCAATCGCTGTCGATCGAGAAAACAGAGCCTCAGTACAGGGCTCGCGTCAGTTCCATCTACATGATGACGTTTGGCTTGATGCCAGCGGGTGCTCTTCCACTTGGCTATGCCGTGGACGAGTTCGGTGCACGACCGTCCCTGATGGTGGTGAGTTTGCTGGTCATTTTGGCCGGGATAGCGTTCCTGGTAGGTGCCAAAACACTTCGTCGGCTGAGGTAGCCAAGGACGCGCCGGTTTGACCCGGAGGCGTATGCTCATTCGAAGAGTCAATTGATCTAATCGTAGCGTCACCATCGGGAGGGGACACTCATCGGCCTCCGCTGGTTTGGACATCAATCCGCTGCTGCAGAAAATACTGCGGATGGCGATGTGATGGGCGACTCAGCGAATTCAGCGCCCATCGATGACAGTCTGTTTCATCGTACTTTTGACTCCCTCTCTGATCCCGCCTTCCGCAACTTCTTCTTTGGGTTTTTGCTCCTTATGGGCGGCGTCAACATCCAGATGGTGGCACGGGGAGTGCTGGCATTCGAACTCACCGGGTCTGTACTGGCGGTTAGCTATGTGGGCGCCGGCTTCGCCCCGCCAATTCTTCTGTTCTCTCTATTCGGTGGTGCAATTGCTGATCGAGTGAACCGCAAGCAGATCATCCAATTTGGTCAGGTCGGAATGGCGCTGATCTCGGGTGGCGTGGCTGTTTCGATTCTCACGGATAACGTAACCATCTGGCATCTGATCGGCGCGTCGATCATGCAGGGAACGCTGTGGGCGTTCCTGATGCCAGCGCGCCAGGCCATCATCCCTCAGATAGTGGGAGAGAAGCGCATGATCAATGCCGTTGCCCTCAGCTCATCGGGAATGGCGCTTATGACTCTGGGTGCACCAGGAATCGGTGGACTGGCCTACTTCTATTTCGGTCCGGGGACGGTCTACGTGATCATCTCTTCAATGGCCATTGCCTCATTCTTGCTGACGACACGCCTCCCAGATGTTGGGAAAATGCCATCGAAGGCCGGTGTTGCGGTACTGGAGGACATGAAGGAAGGGCTTCGGTACGTTATGCAGCGCCGAATGGTCATGCTGCTTTTGGCGATGGCACTATCAACCGCCGTTCTTGCGATGCCGTTCCGCTCCCTGTTGGTGGTACTGGTGCAAGATGAATTCGGCAGGGGCGCTGATGCGTTTGGTTTCCTGCTGAGTGCGTTTGGCCTGGGAGCTCTTGTTGGCTCCCTCGGTTTTGCTGGTATGCGCGCAACTGGTCCAAGGGGGATGGCTCTGATAGCTACTACAACGCTTTCTGGAATCGCAATCCTGGCGGCAGCTGTTAGCCCTTCATACATCCTCCTCATGATCATCATGGTATTCGTCGGGCTGGGAGATTCCGGACGGCGAACGCTCAATAGCGCTCTCTTGATGGAGCAGGTGGACGACGAACACCGCGGCCGCGTCATGGGCCTCTACATGATGAACTTTGGCCTGATGCCGTTGGGCATAATACCAATCGCAGCAATCGCAGAGTTCGCAGGAATCCGAGAGGCACTAAGTGTCAGCGCCGTAATCCTCATCGCAGTCGGTGTCAGCTTCTTCGCGCTGTCCAAGCGGACGCGCGATCTGTAACCGCTAGCTAGTCCAGCAGAAGTGCCGTGTCCAACTGGACAGGCATCGTGCGTTGCAGATCAAACGAAGCCCCAACTGGAGGGGGGACCTCAAGTGAGAACTTTCCGTTTCCAACGAGCCGGTGATTCATGTATGCCGTGGTGGACGTGGACAGGCTGAAGGAGTCGTCTGAAGCTCTTGGATGCAACCAGACAGTGATCTCTGCCGTCTCATCACCCTCAATAAGGTTGTCGCCATCACTGTTACCAAGCCAGGCCAGGGACCAGCGAGTGTCATTTATGTGCTGAGTGGAATCGGTGTAGGAAATAACGAGTGGGCTCGTGTTGCCAGACGATACCGGTGCGGCACCTGAGGTACCCGCGGTGTATGCAGGTGTCAGTTCAACAGCATCCCCATCATTCGTAAGCGAAATTGTGAACGTCAAGCGGTTGACAGCTGTGGTTGTGCTAACTGGGCCTGAAAGCGCAACTACGCCGCCTGTTGGATGCAGTGTGGTCTGCGTCTCCTCAACTCCGGCGTAAACGGTTTCCTTGGCTCTCTCCGAGGCAAATATGCCACTGGACAATATCGTGAACGCGAAAACTGAAACAACCACCACAAAGGCGATGAGGATGATTGCTGTTTCCAGTCCTGTAATGCCTCTCTCTGAGCGCATCTATTACTCTCTTTCCACACTATGAGTCATTGGCAAACCAAGTCCGACGTCTTGAAGAACGTTCATCTGGCGTGTCCACAGTTGGCTCAGGCGAGGTCCTATCGACCTATTCTGTCTTTGCCCTTTGGTGCCGAATACGGTGTATTCACGGGCCATTACTGTGGTGACTGCATGAGTGCTCACACTCACCAGCCGAGCGGTATCCGCTTGCCAAACATAGTCCCTGATTCTCTCCCCGACTTCGGAGGCCGTGATCCCTGCTGGATGATATGTTCGTCATCTGGAAATTTCGAATCAAGCGTCTCCGTCTTTCCGTCTACCTATTTGATCCGACCCCGGAATGCGTGACGAGCGTGAAGTTCCGCGTTGTGCGGTGAGAAACCCCCCATACCTGA
>CAUZJA010000030.1:0-18164 GCA_963579925.1 Dehalococcoidia bacterium
ACCTTCGTGAAGCTCGCTGACCGGGAATCCCCCCTCAATTGGGGATATCTGATACGAGTCCAGCAGCATGCGCACAAAGTTGGCGTCGATGCCGGCCATCTCGCCCTCTTTGATCTGCACAATGTTTTCATTCGCCAGAGGGACGGCGTTCTCCCGGCAGAACGTGATGATGGATGCCCAGCTCAGGTAGAAGTCGTCGGCGGCGGGTTGCTCATACTTTTTACGGAAGAAACTGTGCGCTTTGAGTAGCAAGTCGTCCGAGTCCAAGAGATGCGCCTCACCGCGCACTTGCACCGGCATCTGGTCGCCGCCAGAAACTACGTCCGTTGGCCTTGAACCGGTCTCATACAGCCCAATCGCGAGTTCGCGGCCATCGTCATCCCGAATTTCGTACGTGTAGACCATTTAATTACCTAGAACCGCCCGCTATCGCTGGTGCCCAGATCTTCCTTCTGCCGTATTGCTCGAACCCTGGATATTGCCGAGAGGCGCCCGTGGATGGCGTCGTAAACGTCATCCGGTGGGCCCTCATCAAGGGGCATCGAAAGCGCTTCTTCGATCCACGATGCCAATTCGTAGTGGGCGTCGCGTAACTCCGTATCACTGAGCGAATCCAATTCAACGGCGGTGTAGCCCTTCGGCGGCTGCCTCATGGTCAGACTAGCTGACCACTTCAAACTTCTGGATGCACGCAAGGTCGTCGGGAATGAGTCCCTTGCCTGCGTCGCCAGATACGGTTACTTCACCAACGTAGATCGATCCATCGCCATCAATAGCAATGCCGTGCGGTGAGAAGAACGCACCAGGCAGCGTGAAATCATCGTCACCCCACTTGCCTACCAGGGTGTGGTCGCGGGTCCAGATAGAGACCGATGGAATGCCCGGGTTATCAGTTGGCTTGGCTAGTGACATGCCACCTTTGTGGCCAAGCTCAGCAACGTAGATCAGACCATCTTTTGGTCCAATGTAGACGTCACAGGGCCGTGAAACATCGTTCCACTCCTCAAGGAAGTTCCCGTCCTGGTCAAATAGCTGTAACCGAGAGTTTTCGCGGTCACAGACGATGACCGTTCCATCCGGGTGGATGGTCAGTGAATGGCAAAGATCAAAGTGACCCTGCGCCTCGCCCGGCTCGCCCCATGAGTTGACCAGTTCTCCGTCAGCCTTGAATCGATGAACCCGGGCGTTCATGTAGCCGTCAGAAACGAACAGATCGCCATCGTTGTTCAGCACGGCCTTGGTTGGTGTGTAGAACGGGCCAGCACTCTGTTCGATCGTTCGGTAGTCGGTAGTCGCACCGGTATCGCTGGGAATTCCCGGCGTGCCCAATGTCATGAGTACCTTGCCGTCCGGGGTTAGTTTTCGAGTGGTGTGATCACCAGCATCGACTGCATAAACGGAGTCGTCTGGACCAATGAACACGTTGTGTGCTCGGGTGAAGATATCCCCGCCCCAGCTATCAACGAACGTCCCGTCCGGCTCAAAGATCGCCATTGGCTGGTCGCCACGGTTGAAGACGTAGACGCGGTTTTTGGAGTCAACAGCCACGCCTGCGACCTCAACCAAGTCCATGCCGCCAGGCAGATCAGGCCAGCTTGGGTCAACTCGAAGCGTAAGGTCTCCGGCTTGGATCAGGTTATCGCTCATATTGGGCTCCCAAAAAAATTACTAGAAGAAGAATGAATGGATTGCGGAGCGTGATCATACCTAATTTGTGGTTGAGACAGTAGTGTGAACGGCACGCTTTTGCGCCATGGGTTCGGTCAACCGAGATGTGGATTCTCGGAATCGAAGTGAACGCGAGCTTACAGCGTCGCGATTATCCGTTCCGCTTCGTCAATCACGCCCGCTGGCTCTGCGATTACCCACTGGTTCGGCACCGGCTCGCGCTCCGACAGTACCTTCTCGGTGAACGCGTTCGGTACGACCAGACAGGCCATCTCTGCGGCAGTGGCAGACGCTGCCCCAAGTGGGGAATCCTCGATGACCAGACACGCCTCTGGTGGCTGTCCGATTAGCTCGGCGGTGTGGAGATATATCTCCGGGTGCGGCTTTGCGTTGGTCACCTGATCTCGTCCTACCAGCGTAGCGAGGAGGTCAAATACGCCAATTGCCTTAAGCACACGAGAAGCTTCGTCCGTCATTGATGACGTGGCAACGGCAACTGTTCTGCCAGTGGACTTGAAGTGCTTGAGCAGCTCTACGTTGTGGGCGATCTGATTTTGCGCGATTACTTCCGGCTTGCCGTACGTGTCTCGGTAGTAGGCAAGTCGAATTTCGTGTAGCGCTTCCCACGCGTGTATGACTTGCAGCCTCTCTACGTGGGAGGTGAGCGGTCCCACCAGGCCAAAACGATCGACCATTGCCTCACACAACGCTTGATCCGTGTTGCCTACGTACGCGGTGTAAAGAGGTAACACCCGCGGGTCGGGTTCATCCAGATCCAGAATGTCCTTGAGGCAGTCGGCGTATGCCATGGCCTTGAGGCGCTCGGTATCGGCGAGGGTGCCGTCCATATCGAATATGACGGCCTTAATTCGGCTGTCCGTGCTCACGATGTCATTGGCTAGGAAACGTCCAGGGCGGTGCCTGCCTCTACGAATTGGTTCACGATTGAGGTGATGATCCCGGACAGTGCGGTGACAGCTTCTGTTTGAGTTAAATCTCCAGCCATGTGAGCCTTCAACGTTGGCTCATAGATCGCCGGTCCAAGCACGAGGCCGCTGACGCCTGCTGTTCTGGAAGCTATGCGTACCGCACTTTCCAGAGCTGCAAGGTCGGTCTTGTCTGCCCTGTCGTTGCCCACTGCGAACAGCACGCGAACATCGACCCGGTCGTCTACATATGCCTGCGCTGCGAGGGCACTGGCCGGGATGGGCTGGTCGGGCGGGTCAAGGACCCAGATCGCCGGTTCTACGCCATCGTCCTGAAGCGCCCGCATCGTCTCAAGTAGCACGGCGGGTTGGAAATCTCGATTCCACTCTTCCAGGTCGTCCAATCGAGAGACCTGGCTCTTGGTTGGCGGGATGCTTAGCTCCACCATGAGGGGAGGGCCTTCGCTGCGCGCTATCTGGCTCAACCTGCGCAGTGACTTCACATGCGCCTCGCTCTCGGCCAGATCACCTTCTATGTTGTGATTGATCCTGGCTCCGGCGTAACTGGCACCAATGAGCTTGAGACCCTCGGAGAATCCCAGAGCATTCTGGAATTGGAAATGCTCTGGCCCGTTGCGCTCTACGGAAGCGATTGTGGTGATCGACATACCTCGACCGCGGAGTAGCACTGCTTCTCCAAGGTCTGTGTCGGTCCAAATCGCCACCTGCGATTTGGGTAGGCCGGCCTCAACTGCATCGGCAATCGCTGCGAACACGATGCCCTTCAGGTCAGCTGCTTTTTCGTAACTGGCAGCTGAAGGTACAGAACCATCGTCGCCAACATATTCTTTGATGAAATCGATGCGGTGATCGATTGCCGCGACGAATATGAAGTCATTCTTATCTGGGACTGACATGCTCATACTCCGGAATTATGAGGAACGGGGTTAGTTGGCCTCGCACAGGTTTCGAGTTCTGCAAAATTCCCGGGATTTGGGCTGTTGCCCAGAGTTCCCGACGGATACGCAGTTCACTCGGCCACCTCATCGGGCGGCGGGGAGTATATCCGCAGTCGCTATCTAGATACTCACAGGTTCGTAATTAATCGGCTTTGAGGGCGTCCCGTTTCGACTTGATGTCAAACATCAGGTCCTCAAATGATCCGGTGAACGATGCGACGCCAGCGGCCAGAAGGTCATCAGTGACGCCATCCAGTGAAACGCCAGCTGAATCGAGTCCAGTGAGAGCGTTTCGGGCATCGTCTACATTTTGCGTTAGCGTCTCCGCTGGACTGCCGTGATCCATGAACGCTTCAAGTGTTGCGGGCGGAAGCGTGTTCACCGTATCCTTGCCGATGAGGCCGTCCACGTACATGAGTTCAGGGTAGTCAGGGTTCTTGACGCTGGTGCTTGCCCAGAGAGGTCGCTGCACCCGTGCCCCGGCGTCCGCTAACTCCTTGAACGTGGCGCCACCGAAGATCTCCTGGAAATCTGCGTAAGCCATCTTTGCGTTGGCAACTCCAGCTTTTCCTGCCAGATCAGAGCCATCAGGGAGAAGCGCATCAACTGAGCCATCGACCCTCGACACGAAGAACGAAGCCACTGAAGCGATGCGTGAGATGTACCTGCCGCCGCGCTCGTGGTAATCACGGAGACCGTCTATATATGCGCCAGCGACGGCTCGGTATGAGTCGCGGGAGAAGATGAGCGTGACGTTGACGCTGATTCCCTGGCTGATCAGCGTTCGAATAGCTGGAATGCCCTCTGGCGTTGCGGGTACTTTTATCAGCAGGTTCGGGCGATCGACGGATGCCCAGAGCTTCTGCGCCTCAGAAACGGTGCTATCGGTGTCATTGGCAAGCTGCGGATTAACTTCAAGGCTCACGAAGCCGTCTGCGCGGTCTGTGGCGTCGTAGACGGTGCGCAACACATCAGCCGCGTCCTGGATGTCCTTGACGGCAAGGCCCTCAAAAATGCCATTGTCATCATGGCCTTGCATAGCAAGATTTCGGAGGTCAGAGTCGTACTCAGAGCCTTCGGATATGGCCTTCTGGAAGATCGTAGGATTGGAGGTCAGCCCTCCAACACCGGCGTCCACCAGCTGTTCTAGCTTCCCGGAGAGGAGCAAGTCGCGGTCAATGAAATCGAGCCACATCGATTGGCCCAACGCTCGTGCCGCTTTCAGGTTGTCGTTTGTCTTTGCCATGCGCTTTGCCTCTTATGTCCGACTACTAGGACTCCATCTCAAGTGAAATAACTTTTTCCAGTCGACGCGCGAATCGTGGATGAGGGTCCATTACAGCACCCATGAACGCAGTGGTCACGGCGCGCGCTGTTTCAGGCCCAATCACTCGGCTGCCCAGGCAGATGATGTTCATGTTGTCGTGTTGGACGCCCTGTGCCGCTGTGTAAGTATCGTGGGTGACCGAAGCGCGCGCGCCTTTGATCTTGTTTGCTGCAATAGCCGCGCCAACGCCGCTGCCACAAAGAACGATGCCGCGATCTGCCTCACCGGTGCTCACTGCGCGCGCCACAGGCGCGGTCAGATCAGGGTAATCATCATCCGGGTCGAATTCGTACGCGCCCAGATCAAGCACTTCGTGGCCCTCGGCCTCCAGCACTTCAATGATGTCGTCTTTGAGCGGGAGGCCTCCGTGGTCGGCCCCAATGGCTACGCGCATGTTGCTCCCGTGGTTATCTGTATCTGACTGTATCTGGTGAGTTTGAGTCTAGATCTATTGTGCGTGAGTGGCAGGCAATACGCCAACCTTTTCTGATCTCAGAGCCGGCGGGACAGCATTCAGGTTCCGATTAACCGCGCATATAGATCTTGCTGGCGCACCATCGCCGAGCGATAAGTGGCGTGCGCTGTCTCATCCGGATGGTATTCCACTCTCTCGCCTGTAGCGGGCAGAACATCTATCGAGTCCAGAAGCCCGAGCGCGTTCAGAGCAAGCACTGCAACTCCGCGAGTTGTGGTGCCGCGTTCCGGGCTGGCTACGACCGTCTTCCCAGTCGCATCGGCCACCATCTGTAACCATGTTGGCAGTCTGAGGATGGCAGCACCGCCCGCGATGATCTCTGTAAATTCAGTTCCAGATTGGTCTAGAAGCTGCGCGATCAGTGCGAATCGGTACGTAATCGCTTCGATAGTTGCTCGCGCCATGTCGGCGGGTGTGGTTGATGCGTTGACGCCGTGCCACGTCGCGCTGGCGTCGCTCGCCCAGCCGGTACTGCGCTCGCCTCGGAGAAATGGCAACACAGTAAGTCCGTGGCCGTCTGGCTCAACGGTTGCCAGTTCCACGTCCGTGATTCGTTCGCCGGTAAGGCGCAGCGTCTGGTGAAGCCAGTCCAGCATGCTGCCTCCATCTGTAACTGCGCCACCCAGCAGCGATAACTCGCGATCTATGCAGTACGCCCATAGTCCTCGTGGAATTGGCGATTCTTCCATGCGCACGACCGCTCGCATTGCGCCTGTGGTGCCAACGGTTAGTACGGCAGTGCCCTGCGTGCAACGGCCAGATCCGATGTTCGCACCAGCGCCATCGCCCACTGCTAGGAAGAACGGCACATCCTCCAGCGGCTTCCATTCAGACCGGTACGGCTCGGTAAGACCCTGGAGCGAGTCCGAGTAGTCAGCCAGTGGCGGCAGCGTCGAGGCATTTAATCCTATCGCCTTAATAAGCGGCTCGTGCCACCCAAGCGTCTTCCGATCCAGCATCCCGGACCAGGACGCCACCGAGTACCCACTCGGAATATCGTTTGAGCCGAACCAGTGGTGATAGAGGTACGCGCCAAGGTCAATCCATCTGGTGGCCCGTGCATACTCATCGGGCCGATGGTTCTTGATCCAGAGCAGGCGGGGTGCCTGATACGACGTGTGCAACGGCGCACCGGTCGCCTCATGCGTTGCATCGATATCGACGATCTGCTTGATCTGCTCCACCTCAGGGCCTGACCCGGAGTGGGCGTAGGTGTAGAGCGGAGTGACGGCGTTACCGTTGGAGTCCACCCCAACAACGTTGCCAACGAAGCAGGCCATTGCGACGCCAGCGATATCTGAGCAGGCCGGCCCGGCCTCCTTTAGCGTCTCGGTGATTACCGTTTCGCAGGTCTGGCGCAGAAGTTCCGGGTCTTCCAGCCCGGTAGTAGATGCTCGACGGCGTATTTCGTGCCCCACGGCTCCAATGAGTTGCGCGTGTGAGTCGTAGAGCCGAGCGCGTATAGACGTACTGCCGACATCTAACGACAGGACATATGGAGGAATTGGCGGCATCTGCTGCGCCTTTGACCGATCAGGCCCAGCGGGCGCCGACTACCTGCGTCTCGATCGAGTAAAGCGATGTCGAAGCCGTGATGAACAGAGTGCTCCCATCGGGGCCACCAAATTCACAGTTCGCCGTCTTCTCCGGGACTTTCACTCGGCCGATCAGGTTCCCATCGGGGGAGAAGACATGAACTCCGTCACCAGCGGATGTCCAGACATTGCCGTGCAGGTCGACTCTGAGTCCATCTGATGCAGGCGGGTCGGGGGCCGCAAAGAACTGTAGGTTTGACAGCGTTCCATCGGGGCCAACATCCATCGTTCGGATGTTCCTTGGCTCGCCGGTGTCTGCAATGTAGAGAATCGATTCGTCGGGTGAGAACGTCAGTCCGTTTGGTCGATCGAACTGATCTGCAACCACCATGGTCATTTCAGTATCCGGATCGAACCGGTAAACGTAATTGGCACCAATCTCGCTCTCACGCTGGAACCCTTCGGCATTGCTCAGGATTCCGTAAGGCGGATCAGTGAAATAGATCGAGCCATCTGATTTGACGACTACGTCATTCGGCGAGTTGAGTCTGCCGCCCGCAACGCTGTCCACCAGCGTTGTGTACGTGCCGTCGGGGGTTCGTCTCGTGACGCTGTTGGAGCTGTGCTCGCAAGAGATGATGTTGCCATCGCGGTCCAGCGTGTGCCCATTGGCGTGGTTCGATGGCTCCCGAAACACGGATGCACCGTCCGCCTCAGTCCAGCGCCACTCGCGATTGTTTCGGGTATCGCTCCAGACCAGCGCGCTCTCTGCAGGGATCCAAACTGGCCCTTCAGCCCATAAGCAACCATCAGCTAGTTTTACTAGCTCAGCGTCGAAGTCCACCAGCTCTCGAAACGCATCGTCAACCAGCACATATGAACTTGTCACAGATATCTCCCTAGTTCGCTGAAGGCCGTTTCCCGCCCGCTATTAGCACTGGAATGGACCACACGGAGTCGGTGGCGGTAATGAACAGTGTCTTGAGATCGGGGTTCCCAAATGAGAGGTTTGAAGCTACCTGTGGCGTTCTAATTTTGCCAATCAATTGGCCTTTGGGATTGTGGCACTGAACGCCATCGCCAGCCGCGATCCACACGTTGCCCTTCACGTCTACTCTTATGCCATCCGGTACCCACGGGTCGACTTCCGCGAATAATCGCCCATTGGCCAGCTTTTCACCGTCAACAACGTCAAATACCATCACGTGGTGGTTCAACTCTTCGCCGTGCGTCCGTGCTGTATCGCCAATGTAGAGAATGGACTCGTCGGGTGAGAACGCGAGCCCATTAGGCTTGTCGAGCTCATCTGCAACCGCCCGTACACGGCGCGTCTCGGGATCGAAGCGATATACCCGGTTCGTGTCCTGTTCCGATGCCGCTCCGTGCCCTAGCTCCGGGTGTAGCGCACCGTAGTCTGGGTCGCTGAACCATATAGCCCCGTCAGATTTCACGATAATGTCGTTTGGCGAAGTGAGTTTTCGGCCACCGTACTGGTGAATATAAGGATGCACAACGCCGTCTAAATCAGTCATCGATACCTGACGCCCACCGGTTTCGCAGGAGAGAATCCGGCCCTCAAGGTCGACGGTATGGCCATTCGCATGCCCTGATGGCTCGCGGAAGATTGAAACGCCATCCGCTTCTGTCCATTTGTAGACGCGATTATTAGGAATATCGCTCCAAATGAAATAGTCGCCATTCGGAACGTAGCAGCATCCCTCCGTGAATCCCATTCCGTCCGCGATTAGAATCAACTCGGCGTTTTCATCAACGAGTTTATTGAAGGCGGGTTTTATTACTTCTACTGCAGAATCCGGCATGCTTCTCCTGGCCTTTTGTCCACCACCTAATGGTGTGGCGAATGGCGATATTACTCGAATGGGCGGAAAGCCCCAAATCTGACTCGTGAAGATGCCGAATTATGCCAGTAATTCTGGTGACGGTTTTTGCCCGGGTTCCGAGTTTTAGCTATATCCTAGATGAGGCCATTGCCGAAGGCTGAAACGCGCATGTTGGATCAGCCGCTGTGAGTTTGCCTGTGAGCGCAAACGTGCGAGAGCGTGAGCCGCCGCAAACGGCGTGAATATGCACGCGCCGCACTTGCCTTCGAGCTTTGAGCGATCTCGCAACGTTGTGAAGATTTCAGAGTCTCGATACAGATCGACAACGCTATCGGAGCGTACGTTGCCCGTCTTCAGCGGCAGAAAGCCGCTGGGGTACACATCCCCCTGATGCGAGATGAAGAAGATCCCGCAACCATCGTTGGTTGGCGACATGGGCCAGAGTGCAGCAAGCTCGCCGGGGGGCACGTCGGAGATCGATCGTCCCTCAGTTTGTAGGCGGCGCAGGATCATCTTGCGGCGATATGGCTGGCCGAGCGTCGTCTTGACCTGGAGCGGCCACGTTCGGGCGTTGTCCAGGATCCAGTCGTAGACAGCCTCATGCTCATCCGGCGTGAGTAACTCGCCCTCAAGCCCTCGACCTATCGGCACCAGGAAGAACAGCTCCCAGAGCACAGCGCCGCTCTCGGCTACCAGATCGCCCATCGCAAATAGTTCATGCTTCGTCCGTGAGGTGATCGTTGTGTTCACCTGGAACTGCAGCCCCACATCGTTGGCCATTTCGAACGCCGCAATCGTCCGGTCGAACGTTCCCGTGAAACCGCGGAACGAGTCGTGCGTCTCGGCACTTGCACCGTCCAGGCTGAGAGAGATGCGTCCAACCCCAATGTCGACCAGTTGTTTCAGCCTGTCTTTCGTTAATAGGGCGGTGGCGGACGGCGACACGGAAATGGTCATTCCAAGCGATATCCCGTAGCTGGCGATATCGAACAGATCGCGCCGCATAAACGGGTCGCCCCCGCTGAGCACCACGATCGGCTGGGTGTCGAACGAAGCGAGTTGATCCATCACACGGAAGCTCTCTTCAGTCGAGAATTCATTCGGGCTTCGCTGCGGCACCGCCTCAGCGCGGCAATGCCGACAACTGAGCGCGCACGCCAGCGTCATCTCCCAGAACACGACAACGGGGTCGCGATTCATGTCGCGTGGCGCTGGTGGTCCCCCCCGGCTTCCGGGACGTCCAACCCTAGAAGGGTGCACTATGCTGCGCCCGTGCCTACCGCAGCCAGCACACCCTCGGTCCGCTCCTCCGGCGTCAGGTAGCACGCAGGATCGTGGCCCCACGGATCGCCCGTAGCGCTCTCGGCCCGCACCCGCAGGTTGCCGTTGCAGATACCCAGCCACTTACAGCTCGTGCATGGCTCGCTCAGCAGCGGCTTGCGGTCTCGCAGTTGGTTCAGGAAGGTGTTCTCTGGATCCGTCCAGATCTCGCTGAACGGTCGTTTCTTCACATTACCCAGAGTTTGAGTCCACCAGAACTGATCTGGGTGAACGTTGCCGACGTTATCAATCGCCGCAATCCCTCGACCCGCGCTGTTGCCGCCGTTCTTCGAGAGCAGCGCCGCAATCGCGTCCGCTCGCTCAGGCGCGTTCTCCGTGGCCCACATCTGCAAGTACGCAGCATCGGCATGGTTATCGACCGTCAGCACCTCGAGGTTGGTGCCTTTACGGGGCGACTCCTGGGTTCGCTCAAATACATACTCCACCGCACGTCTACGTGCGTCCGGATCAAGATCCAGCGACAGCAGCTTCTCGCCTCGACCTGCGTACGCCAGGTGGTAGACGCAGACACGAGGGATGCCCTCTCGCTCTGCCAGATCGAAGAGGGCAGGGAGGTCGTCTACGTTGCGTTTGGTCAGGGTGATACGAACGCTGACACGCATATCAGCCGCCAGCGAGTTCCGAATGCCGGATAGCGTCTTCTGGAACGCACCCTTACTGCCGCGAAACTTATCGTGCACCGCTTCCATACCGTCCAGGCTGATACCGGCGCGATTCAGACCGGCGTCGGCAAGTTCTGCCACTTTCTCTTTAGTAAGCAGCGTGCCGTTGGTTGAGATGAGACTCTTCAGGCCCTTGGCTGAGGCGTAGCGGATCAACTGGTCCAGATCCTGCCGCATCGTGGGTTCGCCGCCTGAGAACAGCACCACCGGAATCTTGAAGTCCGCCATATCATCTAGCACGCCAAACGCCTGCGCCGTAGATAGCTCCCCCGGGTACTCCTTGTCGTGCGACGAGCTGTAACAGTGCGCGCTGTGGAGGTTGCAGGTGCGGGTGATGTTCCATACGACGATTGGTCGTGAGTGAACCGGCCGAGGTTTGGCAGCGCCGGGATGGCGTTCGCCGTATCTGAGGTCGTCTCCGGGCGTCGATTCACCGATTAGAAGTCGGGTGACAGAGAGCAAAGGATCTCCTCATAAGTAGAGATGTTTTAGTACCGCCTCCTTATGGGAACGCGCCGCGAATGAGGCGTCAATGATCTTGAACCATTGCTAAATGATGGACGCGTGAGGATCGGGGCTGCGCCCTGCAGCTGAAAGACGAAGAGCACCGGCTTCGCTTCGGCGACTTAGCTCCGGCGCAAGAGTCCGAATGCTATGTCAGGGCCGTTGTTCTCCACGTATGCCAGCCGAATCCACATGAGCGCCATCGGCTCCAGCAGATGCGCCGCGCTGAGTGGACCGCAGTCGACCGCGTCGAACCCAATCTCGCTCGCCAGCCCCAGCGTCAGCGACTTCGCGTCAGCGTCATCGCCACAAACGAACCCCGCGGCTTTCTGGCCGCCGAATTCGAGGTTCGCAACGTTGCCCATGCCTATGGTGTTGAACGCCTTCACCACGCGTGCGCCAGTGGCGTTCGCGACACTCTCCGCCAGCGACTCATCGGCAGCGGTGAACGGCATCATGTCGTCGCCGATGGGATTATTCGCGTCGATCAGCACCTTGCCGGACAGATCGCCCGCGTTCGATGCAATCTCAACGGCGTTACGGCCCGGAACCGCCAGCAGCACAGCGTCGGCTCCAGCGTGGCAGCGCTCAACCAGCGTCGCCGACGCCGATGTGCCACACGCCTTCACCATCGCAGAGACGCGATCGGCCCCCGGCTCGCGCGTGCCGAACACAATTGTGTGGCCGTTGGCCGCCCACGCCGTAGCGAGGGTCTGGCCCACGATGCCGGTGCCAATAACCGCGATCTTCATCAGTCACTACCTCTTCCGGTTCCCTCCCCTCGCCCCTTGGGGGAGAGGGTTAGGGTGAGGGGATTCTCACGCGGCCTTACTTCATTCGGTTGTCGGAGTTCCACATATCCGGGTTGGAGCCAATGATCTCCTTCACTCGTTCCGTGATCGTGGAAAGTTTCGCAGAAGCGTCCGCGGGCAGCTTCAAGTCGATCGCCGGGAGGTTCCAGGAGAGCTCCTCCGGGTTGCGAGCACCAATCAGCAGCGACAGCACGCTGGCCCGGCTGCGCACCCATGCCAGGGCAACGCTGGCCATTGGCTCCTGCATCTGGTCGGCCACGTACCGAATCTTCTCCACCGCCTCGAACAGCTCCACCTCGCAGCCATCTTCGCCGTGATTGCTCTGCGGCCGGTCCTTTGAGTAGTGACGCGAGCGCGCGAGGCCCTCAGGCACCTCGTCAGCGTTCTTGTAGCGACCCGAAAGCACGCCCTGCGCCAGCGGGCTGTAGCAGATGATTCCCGTGTTGGTCTCGGAGCACAGCGGCTGGATTTCGTACTCAATCGCACGCCACGCCAGGTTGTACGGAAGCTGGTCAGACTGGCACATGCCAATGTCCAGCGCCGCGGTCAGATCATCGATAGCGAAGTTGCAAACGCCCAGCGCCCGCACCTTGCCCTTCTCGACCAATCGACTCAGCGCCTCCCACTGATCGTCCTGCGGAATATCGTGGTTCGGCCAGTGGATCTGGTAGAGGTCGATGTAGTCCGTGCCCAGGTTCTTCAGGCTGCGGTCGCAAGTCTCCTCGACCAGCTTTGGGTCCAGATTCGGCGGGCTGATCTTCGTCCCGATAATCGCTTCTTTCCGACGACCTACCAGTCCCTCGCCAAGCACCTGCTCAGACTTGCCCGCGCCGTACCCCTCGGCCGTATCGAAGAAATTGATCCCCGCATCCAGCGCAGCATGAACAGCAGCAATGGAATCGCCATCATCCTGCTCACCCCACACATCCCCACCAGCAAAGGGCCAACACCCCAGCGCAAAAGTAGAGACCTCAATGTCCGTGTTACCGAGCTTCTTGTAATCCAATGTGTGTACGTTCCTGCGGGATTGGGGGCGATAGATCAGTTGCGGAAGTGTAGCGGGTTGGGAGGTGGGGCGTAGTCCCTACGCCGTTCAGTTCACCGATGGGGCGAGCAGAGTTCTTCAGGAGTGGAAAATTAACTGGCGTTGACGATTTCCAAAGTCCTCCCAACATAGCTGGCTAGCTCCCCAGAATCGATTGGCTCGGTCTCAGATCCCGCGTTGGTACCGTGGTGATACCTCTTTGAGAAGTCATTAATGTCTGTTAGTTCGGCTAATATCCCCTGCCAGATATACAAAGACTCACTAGGTTGCGAGTCTCTGATTTTGGATATGAAATTGCCCAGCCATTCGTTGGATTCGAACTGGCCCGGTGAATTGATTCTCAGATTTGCCTCAAGAACTGGACGGATAGTTGTCGCAACATGTCTTGGATCGCCGTCGCCATCATCCAAGAACCGCTTTAATATTCTCACTTCTCGGAAGTAGTCGAGGCTTGTCTCATCCTCAATATCCCATTCTCTGATAGCGGTGTTATGCGCTTGAATGCGAGTCAGTTGCAGTGACCGGGTTTTTGCCGAATCTGAGGCGTCCCATATCTCCCTGAGAAACATGCGCTCATGTGACAAGATAATCGCCTGCTTAGCGTTGGTGGCAAGTCTGCATATTTGTTGTTGGGTACAAAAGCGGCGTGATCTATCTTGGCTACCGAGCGGATCATCAAAAACCAACAATTTTTCGGCCAACTTTGGATCCAATTCTGATTGAGCCACAAAAAATGCAAATGGGAGGGAACTTCTGTCACCTGCGCTGAGAGTGTTTTTGAAACTCGGCTCTGCGGAGTTACTGGTCGAGTCGCCAAGAGCAACAAGAGTGTCGTTTATGATCAGTTGATAAGACGAAGTTGGTCTACCACCGGCGTAACTTCTGGATACTTTTCCAATTCGGAAGCTTGCGCCAAACGCGAGCAGCAGCTCATTTATTCGTTTTTCAAATTGGTTCAAAATGTCTTCACTGAACGCGTCCAAAGCCGTCTTTGCATCATCCTTAGCGATCTCAACGGCCTTTTTGGATCCCAATGAATTTGTATATTCTAGGCAGGCATTTTTGGCACCAGCTTCGTATCTCGACTTGACGGTTTCTAGCTGCTGAATAGCGGTGTTGGCGAGGGTTCTGTCCCCTGTGGCAATTTCCTTCTTTTTAACCGATATTGCGGTCGCTGAGCGCACCTATCCGCACGTTGTAATCACCGACAGCTTGTTTGGCACTACCGAACCCGGAGTTCACAATCGCGAATGAATCGGACGGTTGCATAGGCTCAAGTGGGGAAGCTAGTTTGGCTTCCGCAAGATTCATTGCCTCAATAACAAGCTTCGAGCGCGCACCTTGGACCTTTGATTGGTCAAGTGTGGGACCATCAGCATCTACGAAACCGAGCCAGAATTTCGTCAATTCTTCATTTCTATCCATCGCTTGGGAAAGACGTAGGATGGCGGCTTCAGAATCCAGTTCTTCTATCCTGGCCTTCAGGTTTGCGATGGCGACCTTTAGGAGCTGATATTCCTTGCTGAAATAGGATTGGTAATTCGCTATTAGATCGATCCCGTCCAGTGACTGCTCGCAAAACGGACAACTGGAACCTTTCAGGAAATCCAATCCTTGTTGAACCCAATCGTCGGTTGCTCCCGACGTTTTTCTGTTGTATGGGTATGGACGGCCTGTTCAGCTTTTGCAGAAACGTCAACGAGGCTGGACGACAATAAATCAACAAAATTCGAAGGCAAATCACCCAGGCTCAGGGGCTTCGGCGCGGGGGTGCTGGCTATTTCATCAGCGCGGGATAACGCATTGAGGTTTACGCGAGCGGTTTCGATGTCACGGTCAACATCCGGGTTCTCAGCCAGCGAAACAAATTCATTCGCCGACATTCCTGCTGTTGCCAGCCTTTGCACAGTCGACTTTTTTGAGTTGATGTCTCGATCGATCTTTCGCATCTCAGCATCGAGATCGTCGATAACTCTAGCTAGTCGTACGCCCTCATCGCCCACGATCACTCGATATAGATTCCGCTTCTGATCGTGCTCAACAACATCGCCAACGTACACGTTGTCATGAACAAAGTTGGTATCAAAGATGAGAATGTTGGGTTCGATATTTGACCAGGCATTGTTCTTGAAGCTCACCATGCCGCTATCCAAGAGCAACTCTATTTCTGGGTCGCCTGTGCTAGAAAGCGTCTGCCTTCCTTGGACATACGCGGGTTCGCCGGATGAAAGGGACCGAATGATGTCGTAGAGCGATGATTTCCCTCGGCCGTTCTCTCTAAAAATCAGAGTTGTATGTCGAAACTCCACATCACCGACTGCAACAACCTTCTCGAGCCTGCCAATATTTCTAATCTTTACGATTTTCTTAATCATTGCATTGTCCAGCAAAATGCTTCATATCACTTTATTTCGTGGATTTAATTGTCGTAATCATGACATATTGGTCTCACAATTGCTCGACGGAGTCCCAACAGCCCTGGAATGGCGCGGTCACAATTGGTTCCATGCAAAGCGCTGAGTCGGCATGACCGGCAGATACCCTCACAGTCGCGGGGCCTCCTTCAGGGTGACAACTGGGTGTTTGTAAAGCGATTTGGCTGGATTCCCATTTTCATGGGAATGACAATCCTTCGAGTGCCTCAGGATAGCCGATGGAATGAAAACGCCCCGACGCCTACTCGCCCTCCTCCACCAGCTTCCGGAAGACCATGGCCTCGTTTGCGATGCTGTTGACCGCACCGTCTGATGATCTGTTGAAGACGAGTCTGTCGCCGGAATTGCGGCCGGTGGCGGGGCGGAAGGTGTCTGGGTCGTCGGTTGGTTTGAGGTTGGTTAATGGGGTTTCCAGTCCATCGCGCACCGAATAGTGCAGTGAGCCGTCCTGGTATTCAACTTTCATAAAACCCTCGAAGGTTCCGAAGTAGAGCCCCAGATATTCCTGCATTTCCGGCGGTGTCGGTGACGGCTTCTTCGCTGCCTTGAAGGCTGCCTTTTGGGCGCTGTGCTCATCTTCAGCCTCGCTCAAGATCTCGATGATTTTCGAGTTGATCGCCTTTGATTTAATCACTCGATTGAACAGTGTGATCACGCTCAGTCGGCGTCCTTTGATGAAGCTGAGCTGCGATCCGTAGCCCTGGATCATCCCGCCGTGGCCGCGAACGGTGTTTTTGTGCGAGCGACTGATGGCCCACGGCATGCAGGCGCCACTGCTCAGGTTTTCTTCCATGTGCTGGGGGCGCTGCATCTCCTTGCGGGAGCGTGCGGTCAGGATACCTGGGTACGGATCCTCCTCTTTGTTGCCGCCTTCTTCTTTGCCACCTTCTGGTGTGCCATCTGTTGGTGCTTCTGCAGGCCCAAGATGAAGATTGACCCAGCGCGCCAGGTCTTCGACAGTCGTGTACATCTGGGCCATCGACATCTGGCCGCCCAGGTTGGCGTGCGACGCTACCTGCGGTGCCTCTTCGTACGGCGTGAGCTCGTAGCCAATCGCCGTGCGGCTCATCAGTTCCGCATTCGGCTCGAACGCGGTCGAATCCATGCCGAGCGGCTGCAGGATCTCCGACGTAACGAAATCAACGTACGGCTGCCCGGACACGCGAGCGATCACCTCGCCCAGCAGCCCGTACGCAAGGTTGGAGTACTTGTGAGCGCTATCGGTCTCAATCGCCACTTCCGTCTGGTCGATGACCTCGAGCATCTCTGCCATGCTGGGCCAGTTGCCGGAGTCCCAGTACGGCTCGCCAGTGGGCGTAATGCACGATAGCCCGGAGATGTGGCACATCATGCGCCGCAGCGTCACGTCCTCAAGCGTACCTTTGCGCGGGATGGCGTTTGCGAACTCCGGGATGTGGGTGGCCAGCGGGTCATTGATATCCAGCAAGCCGCGGTCGCGCAGCATGAAGATCGCCGTAGCCGTGAACGATTTGGTTATCGATGCGACGCGGAACAGCGTGTCTGGCGAAGGCGATTCGTCGCCCTCAAGGTTTTTGAACCCGTACCCGTAAGTCCACGCCAACTCCCCATCCCGCACGATGCCAATCGAACCACCAACAGCCTTCGCCTTCTGGCAGAGCAGCGAAACCTCTCGCTCAAGCTGTTCCGATACTTTTTCGATTACGGCGTCCATGTGCGGTGTGTTCCTTGTGGGGGTGGTGGGTGCTGGGCGCATGTTATGCGAAGGTGCCTGCCGCAGGGGCACAGCGAAACCGGCACTGGCTGCGGCGGCGAAGAATCCCCTCACCCTGGCCCTCTCCCCCAAGGGGCGAGGGGAGAAGACGGCGGGCCACATCAACCGGCGCACGCTACGCCCACGCACCGTCACCCTGAGCCCCGCGTGAGGGTCTCTGCCGGTCATGAGTTGTTGATGCGGTTCATCAACCAACAAACCTGTATTTGCCGCGGGTTTTGGCTCCATGCAAAGTATGCGTCGGTCACAACCGGCAGAGAACCTCACGTCAATAGCGGAGCCTTATTCCTCAGGGTGACATATGGGCAGTGGCTTGCCCGATGGTCGCCACGGGTTTATCGTGCGCCATCGGGCAGGTTTCAAACCTGCTCCTCCCGTGAGTGGAGCGCGAAGAGCGGGTCTTAGACCCGCCGCTACCGCGAACAATACGATTAACAACAGGAGACACAAACATGAAGATGATTCGGTTGGAACACATTGATATTGTGTGCGAGGACCTGGCGGCGTCGGTAGCGTTCTATCGGAAGATGGGGCTGGCGCCGGAGGGGACTATCGACGATGAGACGACGGTGTTCATGTTCAATGGCGATTCCGATTCGCCGGTGAGGGTGGAGCTGCACCAGAAGGTGGACGACCAGAAGACGGGTATCGACCACCTCGCTCTTGAGGTTGCTGATACGGACGATGCTTATGCTGAGGGCAAGCACGCTGGTATCGAATTCCTGTTTGAGCCGCTGACGAATGTGCAGTCGGGGCGCCGTATCGTGAACATGCTGGACCCGGATGGCGTGCAGATGCAGTTTGCGAAGTCGGTTCAGCGCGGCGAATACAAGGACTGGACCTAGGGCATCTGCCATGCACCATCTACCATGGAGGCATTG
>CAUZJA010000031.1:0-17918 GCA_963579925.1 Dehalococcoidia bacterium
TACAAGGCTGCCGATGACGCCAAAGATGGGGAACCAGATGAGCTCTTTGTCCTTCATCAGGACTCGCCAACTCATCTTCATCAGTTCAAAGGTGTGACCAATGGTGTGAAACATTACGGCAGTAATTGCCTCCGTTATATTTGGCTGAAGCATCAGCACCTACTGGCTGACACGCTCGTCAATTAGCAGTACTATCCCACAACTTTGATTGAACGCTCGATTTCTGAATACGTCCGATACACCGAAGTGAGAAGGATTTCCTGATGAAGATTACCAAGGTTGAGATGGAAGTGTACCGATGGCCCCGCCGCACCCCCATCACGAATGGTCTCTATACATATACACACTCCGGCATAAATGTGATTACCGTTGAGACGGATGAAGGCGTAACTGGAATGGGCATTGGCGCCAGCATTCAGGATGCGCCTGAGGTTGGGGTGGCGATCCTCAACCACATCAAACAGGTGGTCATTGGCAAAGACCCGCTGGATATCGAACGACACTGGCACGAGATGTGGCGGCCCAAGCTGGTTGGCCGACGGGGTATCACAACCAGGGTGATCGGTGGTCTGGATATCGCGCTTTGGGACCTCAAGGGCAAGATTGCCGGGATGCCCCTTTACAAGTTGCTGGGCGGGTTCACGAACAACGTGCCTGCGTACATCGCCGGCGGCTACTACGAGGAAGGAAAAGGCCTCAAAGAGCTCGCCCAGGAGATGGAAGACAACCTGGAAGTAGGTGCCAAAGCGATGAAGATGAAAGTGGGCGCTGTCTCGATTAACGAGGATGTGGAGCGGGTTCGAGTAGCCCGTGATGCGATTGGCCCCGACATCAAACTGATGGTGGATGCGAACAACGCATACCGGCACTACGAGGCCATTGAGTTCGCACGCAAAGTGGAGAAGTACGACCTCTTCTGGTTTGAAGAGCCGGTGGAGCCGGACGACTACATTGGTCAGGGTGAGATAACCCGGGCGACGTCTGTGCCCATTGCTGCGGGTGAGAACGAGTACACCCGCTACGGCTTCCGCGACATGATCAACCATCGGGCGGCCGATATCCTCCAGCCAGATGCACTTGTGATGGGTGGCATTACAGACTTCATGAAAGTTGCTGCGCTTGCGCAGGCGAACGATCTTGATATTGCCCCGCACGGCGCTCAAGAGGTTCACATTCACCTGGTCTGCGCAATCTCAAACGGCCTGATTCTTGAGTACTACCGGGAATCTACTGACCCCATGCACGGCAAGATCTATACAGAGACGGTGCAGATCAAAGATGGCAACGTCTACGCACCTGATCGGCCGGGGTTGGGACTTGAACTGAACAGGAAGGCGCTGAAGGAGTTCAGAGTCGCTTAAATAGGGACTCTTCTTACCCTGCAGTCCCTCATACGCATCCAACTGAGTGAAATGTGCAGAATAGCCATCTATGAGAATGGCGCTCTGTGCTAATCTTGAACTACTGAATTCTCGAAGGAAATTGACTGGTTTCCCATCGTAAATAGTGAACTGAGGCTTTGGTTATGGAACAGGTCTACAGAGACGCTGTAAGCCAGCTAAAAGACGACAAACCCGTGGTGCTCGCCACCGTCGTAAGAACATCGGGATCAACGCCGCAGAAGCCCGGCGCAAAGTTGCTTGTCCGTGAGGATGGCAGCGGTGTGGGCACTCTGGGCGGTGGTTGCGTAGAAGGCGATATCTGGTTTGCTGCCAAGATGCTCATGAAGGGCACCGGCGGCGCGCAGATGCGCGACTATGAGCTCAACGAAGATCTCGCGGCAGAAGATGGCCTCGTCTGCGGCGGCACTATGTATTTCCTTATCGACCCCGTTCGCGACACCGATGATCTGCTTCCGTTCGCAGAGGAGATTGTCTCCGCTTACGACGGCGGAATTCCGGTAGCTATCGCCAGCGTAGTCAGCGCGCCAGAAGGCTCTGAGGTCACTGTTGGCTCCAAGCTGATGGTGCGCGAAAACGGCACGGCTGAGAGCACCCTCGGTACGCCAGAGTTGGATGAAGATGCCAGCATGCGTGCCCGCAAGCTCATGGCCATGGGCAAGCAGGAGTACGTCACGCACCCCAGCGGCGTGGAGTATTTCTTGGAGGCGTACACAACGCCGCCCCGCTTGATCCTTGCCGGTGGCGGCCACGTCAGCAAGGCAATCGCCCCTATCGCAGCAAGCGTTGGATTCAAGATCTCCGTGATCGACGATCGACCTGAGTTCGCAAACGCAGAACGATTCCCAGAGGCCGATCAGGTCTACAACGAAGATTTTGTTGACGCGATCAACCGTCTTCCGATCAACGCCAATACATTCATAGTCATTGCCACCCGCGGCCACCGCTACGACGCAGTGGCTACGGAAGCCGCTGCGCAATCGAAAGCCAGCTACGTTGCACTGCTCGGCAGCAAGCGCAAGACGATCCTCATCTACGAGTCGCTGATCGAGCGTGGCATGTCCATGGACAGAGTTCGTGACCTGCGTTCGCCAACAGGCCTGGACATTCAGGCGCGAACGCCGGAAGAGATCGCCGTGAGCATCGTCGCTGAGATGCTGATGTTCCGACTTGGCGGTGATGGCCGTCCAATGAAGCTTGAAGAGCGTCACCTGCAACGGATTCAGTCGAAGTCTGCCGCCACGGCAGCTGCCGACTAAGTTCTTCACTTGAACCGCACGGAGCTGGACCGTTGACGGTTTGCGCAATCATCCTGGCTGCTGGTGAGTCGTCTCGAATGGGGACGCTCAAGCCTCTGCTCGACTGGTTTGGCGCCCCCCTTGTGCAGCGCCAGATCGAATCGCTCACAGCCGGTGGAGCAGACGAGGTCTTTGTCGTGACGGGCAATCGCGCATACGAGGTACAGGAAGCCGTACGAGGCGCGTCTGTCCAGAGCGTCATCAATCCTCACTACAAAGAAGGCAAATCAACCTCAATTAAAGCTGGACTGGCCGCTTTGCCAGAGTCCACTACTACAGTCATGCTCCTGGCAGTCGACCAGCCGAGGCCCGCCTGGCTCATCGAAAAGACTTTGAAGTCACACCTTCAAGAGAAGGCGCTAATTTCTTGTCCCCGGTTTGATGGACACGGTGGGCACCCGCTGATATTTGATGGCTCATTGCGGCTGGAACTAGATACCATTTCAGAGGAATCACAGGGCGTCCGCAGAGTGATGAAGGCGCACGCAGATGAGATCAACTGGGTTCCCATTGACTCCGCCATCGCTCGTATGGATATGAACACGCCAGAGGCTTACGAGGCAGCGAAAGACGCCTACGGCGGACCTGAAGGCTCGGCGTGACACAAACGATTGAGTCGGCGCAGCAGTATCTTCGCGGCGCAAATATAGACGGCTGGCTGCTCCGGGACTACTTCGACGCCAATCCCATCTTCTGGAACGTTCTGGGCGGGCACGCTAACAATGTCACTCGCCCCTGCTGGCTGTTCATTCCGGCAGAAGGTGAGCCAACGCTTCTGGCACATGGTGTGGACGCGGGCCGGTTCGCTGAGATGTGGGATAAACTAGGCGAATCAACCGCCACAGTAACGCCCTACTCCAGCCGAGATTCTCTGGTGGGCGAACTCACATCGTTGCTATCGAAAGCCACCACCATCGCGATGGAGTACTCGCCAGAGGGCGCTCTTCCACGAGTTGGCAGGACTGATGCAGGCTCTGTCGAGCTAATTCGCAGTCTTGGCGTCGAAGTCGTCAGCTCCGGCAACGCCCTCCAGCACGCTACGGAGCGCTGGTCGCTAGAGCAGCTCGATTCACACAGATACGCCGCCGAGCGACTGACAACAATCATCCACAACGCGTTCGACTTCGTTTCTGAAAACATCAATTGGAAACTCACCGAGCATGATCTAGCTGAGTTCATTCGCGGACGGTTTGATGGACTGGACCTCACCACAACAGACGGTCCAGCGGTTGCCGTGAACGCGCACTCGTCAGATCCGCACTACGAGCCGCAGCCCGCAGGGAGCGCTGTTCTCCGACGCGGAAGCTGGCTGTTGATCGACCTGTGGGCGCGCAAAAAGGACATGGCCGACTCCATGTACGCAGATATCACCTGGACGGCGTTTCTTGGCGATACACCATCGCCCGAGCACCACCGTGTGTTCGATGCGGTGATCAGCGGCCGTGACGCGGCGGTAGAGCTGATTGAAGCACGAATAACGTCAGGTGATCCAATCGAAGGCTGGGAAGCTGATCGACGAGCCAGAGATGTGATCTCAGCCGCTGGATTCGGCGACGAATTCATCCACCGACTCGGCCACAGCCTGGGCCGAACCGTTCACAGCAATGCTGTGAATCTTGACGATTGGGAGACCCACGATACCCGCAACCTGGCCTCCGGCCTTGGTGTGACCGTAGAGCCGGGCATTTACACCGGAGAATTCGGCGTGCGATCAGAGATTGATCTGTACATCGGCGAAGGTTCGGTGGAGATCACCACGGACCAGCAAACGGAGATTTATCTGATCGACGTTTAGGTGGCCAGACGCGAGATCCTAACTCCCCACCTTGGTGCCAATCCCCTGCTCTAACGCCTGCTGGTAGACCCACTCGCCTACTGCGATGTCTTCCAGCGCGACGCCCTGTGACTCAAACAGCGTGACGTCGTCTTTGAATTCACGGCTTGTGATGACTCCTCCGACAACGTCGGATAGTGGCTTCACCTGCGACCACATCAGATGGCCGGATTCGACTGCTCGCATCAGATCGGCGCACTCGATCTTCGCTTGATCGACGTCGTCTGTGGCGATGGTGTTTGCCGCCGTTACGGCTCTGGTGTCCAGTTCACGCTTCAGCCAACTGTTGGCGCCGGCTGCGTTGATGTGTACACCTTTCGCCACGTGATCGCCGAGCAGGACCGGTTCCGTGGCGTTTGTGACCACGATCACTACATCTGCGCCGTCGACTGCGGCCTCGACCGAATCAACTGGGGCGACGCTCATCTCGAGGTCGGTTGTCATTGCGTTGGCGAAACCCTTGCGGTTTTCTGCGGAGCGCGAATGGACCCGTGCAGAAGTTATCGGCAGCGCTGATGCGACCGCCTCAAGTTGTGTACGAGCCTGATAGCCGGAACCGAGCACGGCCACGACGCTGGATTCAGGACGTGCCATGTATTTAGAGGCAAGTCCACTTGCAGCGCCCGTTCTGATCTGGCCCATGCGATTGGCTTCTATGATTGCCAGCAGACCTTCCCCACGGGTGCTGTACACCAGCACATGAAATCCAACCCCACCTGATGCGGCGGTGTACGACTTCTGCCCCACTACGCCCTTCTCATGCCATGCTGAAGACATCAGGTTGTAGCTGCCTCGATTTAGAGGGATACGCGAGCGAGGTGTGTTGACTGCCTTGCCAGCTGCCTGGGCTTTGAACGCCTCATCGAGGAGGTCTACGGCCTTTGGCACGGTGAGAAGTCGGTTGACGTCGGATTCGGTTAGGTAAAGCGGCACGGTAGCTTGTCTCCAATGTTCCTATGAGTTTTGGTCGTAAGCGTGAAAGTGGTTGAGTGGTCCGTGACCCTGGCCAATGGGGTAGGCGCATCTGATGGCCTCGGTCACGTACTCCTTGGCGGCCTGAACCGCAGCAAATACATCGTCGCCTTTCGCCAGACCGCTGGCGATGGCCGACGAGAACGTGCAGCCGGTGCCATGTGTGTTCTGGGTATCCATTCGTCTGGCCGAGAACTTATGGAACTCAGCGCCGTCGAAGAGTACGTCTGTGGACTGCTCGCCCGAAGCGTGGCCACCTTTGATGATCACGAACTTTGCCCCGAGATCATGAACTTCTCGTGCTGCGGTTTCCACGGCAGCTTGATCTTCGATCTTCTTGCCAGTGAGCACCTCGGCCTCAGGGATATTGGGCGTGACGACTAACGATAGTGGAATAAGTTCGATTTTGAGCGCTGCGTTCGCGTCCTCACGCAGAAGTCGTGCGCCGGACGCTGCGATCATCACAGGATCGACTACGAGATTGGTGATGCCGTGCTGTCGAATGCCTGCCGACACGATCTCAATAATCTCTGTGCTAGAAAGCATGCCCGTTTTTACTGCGTGTGCGCCGATATCGCTCATCACGGCGTCGATCTGCTTTGCAATCACATCGCCGTTGATCTCCTGAACGGCATCTACGGACAGTGTGTTTTGAGCAGTCACGGCGGTGATTACGCTGGTTCCGTAGACCCTGAACGCGGCAAACGTCTTCAGATCGGCCTGGATCCCTGCGCCACCGCCTGAATCGGAGCCTGCGATCGTTAGCGCTTTAGGCCTGTCGTTTGCTTTGAGGTTGCTCACGATGATTCTCCGCCCATGTATGAGGCGTTCCAGAAGTTGATCTCGAAATCTAGTGCTATCAGGAACACTGATTCAACTTGTTCCGTCATCTCTCCAACCTGTCCCGTCAAAAAAGCCACGAATTCTCCAAGAACTGCGTCTGTGTGCAAGTCAATCCATCCTTGATACAACTCGTCACTTGGACTCGCACCTTCTGAAGTCAGTCGCTGACCCCAGTCAAGGTACACGCCTTCGGTCACCGCAAGCACTGTGCTGATCTCGCTCCACGAGCCCTCATACCCAACTTTCATCAAGAACTCTGAGAACTCTCGAATCACGTCGTTGGCTGTAGCTGCGTGATATTCCGATGGATCAACGTCGAGCAGATCGAACGCCGTCTGGAACAATGCGTCTTCAGCGCCAAGCAGGTTGGACAGGAATGCGTGAATCGGTCGTGCCTCAACTAGACCTGGTGACTTGGCAATTGCCAGTGCTGCGAATCTTGCGAGATCAACCACGAACACGTAGTCCTGTATGAAGTAGTCCCGAAAGACTGCTCGATCCAGAGTTCCATCGCCCAACTCAGCGATGAATCTATGTCGTGTCGCCTCAACCCACTTTTCAGTGTGGCGCTGTTTTAGCAGCTCAATGGTATTCATTGCGTGCAATCATCGGCCGTAATCTGGCCTTAGTCCAGCGCCAGTACTTAAAGAGGTGAAGAGCCTGTTACTATCCCGCTGCCTGCTGAACAGCAAGTAAAGCCAAATACTGCAAAATACTGAAAGGTCAAAGATGAGTTGGACGTTCACGGACGCAATTCCGCCCATTGGCACCATCACGGAAGGCAATGCATGGAATGGCACGGATCTGCTGTTCTCAAACATCGCCATGAATCGAGTGCTGCGCTTCAATCCAGAGTCCGGTCTGTTATCGGTTGAGCGCACAGGCACCAACGCCGCCAATGGGCTGAACTATGATGCTGAAGGAAATCTCTACGCCTGCGAAGGCGGTGGACGACGAATTGCTCGCTACAACCCGGACGGGTCAAGCGACACAATTGTGGATCGCCTGGATGGACGCCGGATTAACGGCCCAAATGATCTGGCAATCGACCCTGAGGGACGCATCTGGTTCTCTGACAGAGTTGAAGACGTTGCCCCCGATGTGGGAGTCGAACACTCATCGATATTGTGCGCAATCCCGAATGGAGACGGCACATATAACTGCGTCAGGCGCACGTATGACACCACCATGCCGAACGGCTTGCTGTTCTCGAATGACTACAAGACGCTCTACGTTGCTCAGAGCGACTACCGCGTGATCGAACGCCGTGAGCTGCGCGCATACCCAGTGCTCGATGACGGATCACTTGGCGAATATTCGGTCCTCCACGACTTTGGTCCGCATCGCGGGATCGACGGCATGACCCTGAGCTCGGACGGACACATCGTTGCCTGCACCGGCTGGGAGATTTCCGGCCCCGGCGGAAATGTCACCGTATTTGATCCAAAGGGGCGCATTGTCGAAACGCATCCGACGCTCTCTATAAGGCCGACCAACGCCTGTTTTGTTGGCGAAGACCTGTACATAACGAGTATTGAAGGCCGACTCGAAGTTGCCAAGGGCACCGGCATGACCGGCGGTGTTCTCTATCCGGCCGCCAAGTAGGAGAGAAAAGAATGTCTGAATGGACCTGGGTACTAGTCAAAGCCCACGATTCACTTACCGAAGGCCCGGTGTGGGATGGGACGGCGCTGCTCTACAACGAGTGCTCCGCCAACACGACTTATCGGATCAATCCTGATTCGGGTGATATCGAAGTGTGGCGGACGGACACTGGTGCGGCCAATGGAGCGAACTTTTCTCGTGATGGGCGCCTGTTCAACTGCGAGGGCGCGGCCAAGCGCATGACGGAGGTGCAGGGACCGGATGATGTGACGGTGATCGCGGGCGAACATGACGGTGTGCCGTTCAATGCGCCCAACGATGTGGCTATCCATAGCTCAGGCCGCGTCTGGTTTACCGACCCGAACTACGGGGAGCGCCCAACCGAGAAGGATAACGAATCTATCTATAGCGCTGATGAGTCCAACGGTTCCTGGACGACCACGCGGGTGACGTTTGATACAACACGGCCAAATGGGCTGATTTTCTCAGCAGACGAATCACTGCTGTACGTTGCGGAGAGCCCAAACGGGCCTCTGAACCATAGTGAACTACGTTCCTACCCTGTGAACGCAGACGGCTCCCTCGGCGACTATAAGGTGCTCCACGACTTCGGAAATTGTCGAGGCATTGACGGGATGTGCCTCACTGCAGACGGCAATATTCTTGCGACAGCAGGATCTGAGTCAGTTGGTCCCGGCTCCATGCTCTATCTGTTTGCACCTTCAGGACGAGTGCTCTCCACCGCACCAACTCCCGCCGACTCCCCGACGAATTGTGCGTTCGCCGAGGAGGGTCTGGATGTGATCTACGTAACGTTTGCTACCGGACACGTCTATCGCGTGCCAGACAGCGGACTTACAGGCCTGCGTCTATACCCGTAGAAACCAGGTTTCGATCTATCTAGTTATCAATGAACTGGTTGGTGAATGCGGCTAAGGCGTCAACATCATCCTCAATGAACTCTTGAGACTTCATCCATGAGGTGAATGAACTCCAGCGAGCTTCCTCCTGCCAGCCGATCCTGGGAACTCCATCGCCCCAGATTGATTGAAGCAGGTCAACGCCTTTGCGCTCCAACTCTTCGTTTACTGACTCAGGGTTAGCTTCGATCAACGTGTCGACGGCTCCCTGAGGGTCGTTTTCGGCAGCCTCGAACCCTTTTCGCATCGCCCGCACAAAGCCCTCAACAACCTCGGGCCGGTCTGCGATCGTGGACTCGCTGGCAATGATGATTAGCTCATAGAAATCCGGTACGCCCCACTCCTCCATGCGCATGATGTTGACCTCTTTGCCCTCAAGTTCGATGAGGATGGACTCGTGAGTCCAGTAAGCGCCGATGATTGCGTCGACAGTGTCGCCCAACAAGGACGGTACGAGGTTGAAACCGACATCGACTAGCTCAACGTCATCCATCGTCAGACCTCCCTCGGCCAGCATGGTTGCTAGCATGCCCTGGTTGGACGGAATGTTTGGATGCCCTATGCGCATGCCCTTGAGGTCTGCAGGAGTCTCAAGCCCTGACGAGCCGAGCGTCATTATTGAGTTCAGGGGATGTTGGACGATGCCCATAACGGATACTACCGGGACACCGGCATTCCGAGCCAAAAGCAAATCTGGTTGGTATGAGATGCCAAAATCATCGCGGCCGGCCCCTACGGTCTGCAGCACAGTTGAAGGATCTGATGGGGTGTAAGCGTTTACTTCCAAGCCTTCTTCAGCAAAGAAGCCCCTGTCGAGCGCTTCAAATATTCCAACGTGATTGGAGTTTGGGAACCAGTCCATTGCGAGCGATATCTGCACTAGCTCCTTCGGCACATCAGTTTTAGGTACCGATCCAAGTTCTGTCGTTGGCGACACAATTAGCGCTGGCGTTTCCGAAGAACTGCACGCTATGGCAATCACCATGAGCACAGCGACCATGAGGCCAAAAGGCGTCTTCTTCATTCAATAATCTCCTTGATCGATCTACTGCTGATTACTTAGTTCATTCTGGGATAGCGCTTCAGGACGATCCGTTCGATAAATCCAACGATGGCGAAGAGAATCACCCCCATCACCGTCAAAACAATGATTGCCGCGAATACGAGTGAGGTGAGGAATTGCGGCTGCGACTTCCTCATCAGCCAACCCAGTCCACCGGTGGCACCCACCCACTCGCCAATTACGGCTCCGATTACGGCTACAACGATGCCGATTTTGAGGCCTGACATCAAGAACGGGATCGACGTCGGGACCTGAAGCTTTAGGAATATCTGGCGTTTACTTGCCCCCAGGGTCCTGAACATGTCCACCATGTCTTGATCAACCGACTTCATACCGTCGACCAGATTCACGACGATCGGGAAGAACGTGATTAAGCCAACGACAATTATTTTGGAAGTCATCGCAGGCCCGACCCACACCAGCAGGAGTGGCGCGATTGTGATGATTGGAATCATCTGAGAGGCGATGATGAACGGATAGAGAGATCGCTCCAGAACTTTGGAATAAGCAATTGCGCTGGCTAGCAGCGCGCCAAATCCAGCTGCCAACACGAATCCAATGAGGATTTCTTGCAGGGTGACAAACGCGTGCTCAGTTAGCAATCCTCTGGAATCCGCAATCTCACTCATGATTGAAGAAGGCGGTGGAAGCAACCAGCGCTGAACGTCGAAGGCCCGGACCCACACTTCCCACGCGACGATGCCCAGACCGCCGATCACCACGGGGGAGAGCCAGTCTCGGGCGATACGCATCAGCGTTTGTCCTGCATTCGCCACGTTAACTACCACCTCCGGCATCACGATATCGCAATGCGGCAAGTAGTTCAGACTTCAACGCCGTGAAACTCTCAGAGGTCACAACATTGGGGTCTGTACGATCGCCAATATCAATGTCGAAATGCGTGTCGATTCTGCCTGGATCGCGTTTCATCACGTAGACGCGGTCAGAAAGCAGAATTGCCTCATCCACATCGTGGGTGACCAGCACAACTGACTTACCACTGTCGGCGAGCAATTCAATCAACCAACCGTGCATTTCAGAACGCGTGAGTGCATCGAGCGCTCCAAATGGCTCATCCAGCAGCAGTAGCGGGGTTTCCGCCAACGTGGCTCTCAGCAATGCAACGCGCTGCCGCATTCCGCCTGAAAGTTGAGCGGGGTAGTCGCTGGCGTACCCGGCAAGGCCAAAATCATTGAGACGACTCGACGCCTGTGCACGAGAATCACTATGACTCACACCACGCAACTCAAGTGATAGCGCCGCGTTATCCAGCACGGTTCTCCACGGCAGCAACAGATCTTTTTGCTGCATGTAGCCGATCTGGCCCAGGCGACTACCAGCAGCTTCTGAGTATGAGATTTCGCCTGTAAAATCTTCATCCAAACCGGAGATCAGGTTTAACAGAGTGCTCTTTCCGCACCCAGATGGTCCGATGATTGAAATAAATTCAGCCTGAGAGAGGTTGAATGTCACATCATGCAGCACAAGCCTGTCCGGCTCAGAGCGCGAGCCGGTATCGAAGGCTTTAGATACTGAGCGCAACGCAAGCAAATATTCCTGCTGTTCATCAACAGCAGTTCGCTGATATGCAGATTCGCGGGTGAGATTCATCGTCCCTACGCTGGCATTATCCAGATCAGGTTCAGGGGTCGGCAGATATTGGTCTACCCTCTCAGCCCGGCCTATCCGAGCTCCCCACGGCACCAAAAGGCCCGTTACGCGCAGTCTATTTCAGGATGCAAATTCCAGTCAAGGCGATATCTGGCACAACTGTTTCCTCACGCTTTTCCCAATTGCCGCATTGGGCTCATACCGCTAGAATGCGACGTGTTCCCCAGAGCCGTTTCGAAACCTCTAATTGGTCCGTACGGTGCCGGGAATTAGTATGACAAACCACCGACAAGAAATACGGCAAAAGTTCACCGCAGCGGTATCAGTAGCTGATGCTGATATCGATTTGGCCGCGGCATGCCTCCAAATAGCGGTGGAAGACTACGGCGCACTGGACGTCGATGCATACATCTCTCGGATGGACAGTCTCGCAGCGCGCGTAACAAGTGGTATCTCCCCTGCCAAAAAAGATGAGGATGAGCCTTTCGAAGTCGTAAACAGCATCAACAGAGTGCTCTTTGATGAGGAAGGTTTTGGCGGCAATCGAGAGAACTACTACGACTATCGCAACAGTTATCTGTGCGACGTAATGGATCGCAGATTGGGCAATCCAATTCTCATGTGCATCCTCTATAACGAGATTGCGAAGAGAGTTGGCTTCACGTTCGATGCAATCGGCCTACCCGGACACTTTGTGCTTCGGGTTGAATCTTCAGATGACAGCCTTTTCATAGACCCGTTTGATCGCGGCGGCCTGCTAACCAAGTCAGAATGTGAGAGGCTTGTCGCCCGAATCACCGGTCGAGACAAAAGCCTTGAGCGCCACTTCAAGCCACTTGGCAAGAAAGCAATCTTGGCCAGAGTTTTGAACAATTTGAAGCTCATGTACCTGAAAGAGCAGGAAGCCGAGAAGGCCCTTGCCGCTGCAGAACGCATTGAGATTGTCGCTCCCAATGCCTGGGAGAACATCGGTGATATCGCAAAGCTGCAAACCAATCTTGGCGACTACTTAGCCGCCACTGAGTCATTGACCCGCTATTTGGAACTTGCACCAGTAGGCAGGGACACCAGTTCAGCGCAAGCGGCGCTGCAGGCAATCAAGGAAGGCATTCCACCGCCTTCTGGCATTGGTGAGTGATCCCTCGAAATCCGAGACGCCCTCAACCGACGTATGTATCGGTATTATGTCGACTGTCAGCCGCACGGCGAAATCAACCAAATCGGGCGTTGCCGGAGTTGTTAATTCTTCTCCCGGCGCGGTACACATCCCAATGAAAGACGCTGCGGACTATGTAGATATGTCCGATGAAGTTTTACTGGCCAAAATAGCAGAGAAAGATCGGCTGGCTCTGGGAGCGCTCTATGACCGGTACGGTCGGCGAGTATTTGCTCTCTCCGCGAGAATGCTGAATGATCCGCAAGCGTCAGAAGAGGTCACACAGGACGTCTTCATGAGCGTGTGGCGTCGGGTCACATCCTATAAACCCGGCCGCGGCAAAGTCACTACCTGGCTATTTAGCATCGCTCATAATCGCACCATTGATGAGCTTCGCAAGCGGATGCGCGATCGTAGTCGTGAAAATCAGAACATAGATGATCACGTCAACATCAAAGAAGAGACGGCGCTGCCGGCTGAACAGGTCATAGCGCAATCTGAGTTTGACATGGTAAAAGAAGCCATGCAGCGTCTGCCGGAAGAGCAGCGACGCGTGGTTGAGATGTCATACTTCGGTGGGTATACCCAGGTCGAGATATCTGAGATGACCGGGCAACCTCTGGGGACCGTAAAAACGAGAATGAGACTAGCACTTAGAAAGCTACGAGAGGCCCTAACGGACCGTATCGCCAGTTCGGATTGATGAACCCAAACACAGACCACGGGCGACTGTTTGAAAGCCTCCCTGCATACGTCCTTGGCGCTCTCGAACCAGAAGAGCGCACAGAGCTAGAGGATCACCTTGAAGGTTGCCCTCTATGTACTTCGGAATACGATGACCTTGCCGAAGCAGGGATGATGCTTGCCCTGAATGTTCCGCCAAAAGAGCCTCCGTCAGAGTTGCGGGGGACTTTGCTTGACGCGATTCGTGATGATGAGGCGAAGATCGCTGCCAGAGAGTCGAGCCCCGTCGAGCTACTGCCACAGCCATCGGATGTGAAACCATCGCGACGCTTCGGATGGGCAACCGGCTTCCATGCGCGTTACGCTGCCGCCGCAGCCGTGATGATTGCTTTGTTTGCCGTTTCACTCTCGACCCTGCTCTCCAACGGAACTCTGGATGAGCGAGTGGAAGAGCTTGAGTCGCAGGTTTCTTCTGAAGCGACTATTGTCTCCAGTATTGCTAATACTGTGATGGACGTATCGCTTGATGCAGAAGAGTCTGAAACCACCATTCAGACGGTATCCAGGCTGGCAATTGCAAACGAGCAGCTACAAGAAGCCCTGCAGACGTCAATGGTGATGCAAAAAGCTGCATCTCAGCCCACGGCGCGAACCGCCGTTCTGGAGAAGTCAGACGGCTCAACCGATACTTTTGGAACGCTCGTCGCGGGACATCAGACCTCTACACGCGGACAGATGATGATCCAGGGTCTGGATCCATCGCCACCGGGATTTGTCTACCAGATGTGGATGACGATTGGCGGCGTTCCACGCAACCTCGGTACGTTCCATGTAAATGAGATGGGCTACGTCTTCGTAGAGTTGACGGTGCCGCTTTTCACCTCACAGACACTGGAGGGAGCGGTGACTATCGAGCCAGGTGGCGGTTCCATGCGCCCTACCGGTGCCGAGATACTCAGGCTCTCAGCGCCCTAGACATACCTCGCGGGATTTATCCCCGGTCGTTGCTATACTTAGAAACAATGTTGGTCGTATCTTCGCGGCCACGGCGCTTATGAGTATGGGCCGAAAATTGTGCCATGGCAGACAATTCGATTCAGGATGATCAGGCGCATCCAACCTTGACGGTGGGGAGTACCGCTGAGTGCGATATATGCGGCGCCCTGGTGCTGAAACTCCACTGCAAATTGCGATGCCAGAATTGCGGATTCATGCGCGATTGTTCAGATCCATAAATAGCTGTCTACTTCTGCTGCTTGCATGCGCGCTGCTCATATCTGTGAGTTGCGGTAGTTCAGCACCCGATAAATCCATCGTAGCGCCATCGACTCCCCGTATACTTCTGCCCGCGGAAGAGGTGATCGAAAGATCACAGATGACCATGGATGCGCTGAATACATTTTCTTTTGAACTCACACACGAAAAAGGCGCCACACTACTTCCCGGTGGATTTGAAATCCATGAGTCAGATGGCATCGTCAGTGCCCCTGACAAAGTTGCCTTAACGGCAAAAGCCACGTTCAGCGGACTTTTCGTTGATATTGAAGCGGTCATTTTTCCTGAAGTCACACACATGACAAACCCGTTGACTGGAAATTGGAATCAACTCCACGGCGATGAAAGTCCATTCGCCGTTTTCAATCCACCCGGCCTCATTTCTGACATCTTGAGTGAGATCACAACGGTAAAATTCTCCGAAGGAAGTGACTCCAACCAGCATCCGATTAAGCTCGAAGGGCAACTCCCAGCATTTGCGATGCGCAATCTTGTTGGCGGCACGGACCCCGATAAAGTGCTCAGCTACTCCATGGAGATCGACTCTGAGTTCCGGCTACTTTCTGTTGAGCTAACGGGTGTGATTCGTACCGGAGAAGCCATCAACGTCCAGCGCACAATCGCCCTCGGTGACTTCGACGTCCCTGTCACGATTGAATCGCCGATTTAGGTTGAGTCTGATCAACCGATTCCTTGCACGGCCGTACTGGCCACTCCTACCACTTTGTTTTGGTGTCTTCATTGCGGCCGACGATCAGACAGTGGTGGTGACCCTGCTGCCTGAGATGTTGATCGATCTGGAGGTGTCCGCAACGGAGGTTGGCAGCGCTTCGTGGACCATCACTGGATACCTGATCGGGTTCACCGCTGCGATGCCGCTGATGGGCCGGTTCTCGGACCGAATTGGCCACCGCCTGGCTTTCACAGTTGCAATGTCTATCTTCATGATCGGTTCAGCGCTGGTCGCCCTCAGCCTCCAGATCCCGGAATGGTTTGGCCAGGATGGCCCCGGACTTGAGTGGATGGTGGGGGCAAGAGTCATCCAGGCAATCGGTGGAGGGGCGATCATTCCGATCGCAATCGCCGCCGCTGGTGATGTGCTTCCCGGCAGTCGCGTGCTGATCGCTTACGTGATTGTGGGAGCCAGCGCTGAGGCGGGAGGAGTTATCGGGCCACTGTGGGGCGGGCTGCTGACGGAGTTCGCGTCATGGGAGTGGGCGTTCTGGCTGAACCTACCATTTGGGCTGGTGGCGATGGGTCTCGTCTTACGAATGCCGTCGGGAGTTCGGAGGCCAGTCGATGTCGACGTTGTCGGGGGAGTTCTCTTCGGTCTCTCGTTGGCGCTCCTCACTGCCGGATTATCGTTCTCAGGCGAGCGCGGGGTTTGGTTCTATCTGCTTCTAGCAACATCACTGGTAGCGATCGCTATCCTTGTGGCTCGACTGCACAGCGCCGAATCGCCCATCGTCCCAAGATCACTCTTGGCCACTCCATCATTCCTGGCAGCTAACAGTTTTCATCTGCTCATCGGGGCGTCGCTGATCATCGCCATGATCACGATTCCACTTATGGCGAACACAGTCCAGGGCAAGAGTTCGCTTGATGGCGGGCTCCAACTGCTCCGAATGACGGCCGCCATTCCGGTGGGGGCAATTGCTGGAGGCCTACTGACTCAGCGATTCGGCACTCATAGCGCCGCTATCTCAGGAATCGTGCTTACGGTGGTTGGGTTTGCGCTGATGTCTGGTTGGGATGCCGATATTGGAGATCCAGCGTTGACGATTCATCTCGTCGTAGTCGGACTAGGGTTTGGACTGCTGATCGCTCCGGTCACTGCATCAGCGATGCGCTCCGCCATTCCGGGGACTCGCGGCGCTGCCTCATCGTTCGTCACAGTGAGTCGCATGACTGGCATGACGATCGGGTTGGCTGCCATTGCTGCGTGGGGCACAACGCGCTTCGACACTCTGGTTGCTGATGCGCCCGCGTTCAGTACTGATCCCGCGGTGCAACAACAGATCGCAGACCTGGCTCAGAGCGCCGGATTGGATGTCTTCCAGAAGTTCTTCCTGGCAGCAGCCATCATGATGGCCATCGGTATCATTCCAGCCCTATTGATGGGCCGGAATGACTCTCGAGACCAGATCGAAACCGACTAGAGGCCGTAGGTTTCCAGCAGGCGCAACCAGAACTCAGACATGGTTGGATACGCCGGCACCGCATGCCACAAGGTGTCGATGGTGACCTTGCCTGCGATGGCAATCGTTGCTGCATGAAGCTGCTCACCAGCGCCCGGCCCCACAAACGTAGCGCCAACAATCGTCCGGGTGTCCTCATCAACGATGATCTTGGTATTGCCATCAATGCCGTCGCCGCGCAGTGCGGCTCCTGCGGTGGCACCGTAGCCGTACTCAACAACTTTTATATTGATTCCAGCATCTCGAGCTGCCGATTCCGTGAGACCAACGGCTGCGACTTGAGGATCTGAGAACGCCACACGGGGTACGACGGTGTTATCGGCCCACGCCGTGATGTCTTTACCCTGGATCACGTCGCCGACGATGCGGGCCTGATACTTGCCCTGATGTGTCAGCAACGCCCTGCCATTCACATCGCCAGCAGCGTAGAGCCAGCCACCATCAACTTCGGTGGAGCGCAGATAGTCGTCCACCTGGACCGTCTGTCCGGACTTAAGGCCAATAGCTTCCATGCCAATATCAGCCGTGTTTGGTCGTCGCCCAAGCGCCAGAAGAATCTCATCGCCGACTAACTCTTGACCGTCCTGCAGGTACGCCGTGACTTCACGGTCTGCACCGCGTTCAAACGACCTGATGCCAACACCGGTGACAACTTTGATCGCGTACTCTTCGGTGAAGACCTTCTCAATAATCTCGCTAGCGAACGGCTCTTCCGTGGGCAGCAATCGATCTTGCAACTCAACAATAGTCACTTCTTTTGATCCAAGATCCTTCATGGCTTGAGCCATCTCGACCCCGACTACGCCGCCACCGATGGTCAGCATGCGTTCGGGAATCTCCGTGATAGCGGTGATATCGCGGTTGTCCCATGGCTCGCAGCTATCGACGCCCGGTATTGGCGGCAGAAGCGATACGCTGCCAGTGGCAACCAAAAGGCGACATTCGCTTCAAGTTCGCTAGTCACGCCATCTTTGTTGGTGACGGCCACTTTCTTCGGGCCAGTGAACCGGGCGTGGCCTCGAACCAACGGCACGTTCACTGAATCGAGCCACTGGACCT
>CAUZJA010000032.1:0-17612 GCA_963579925.1 Dehalococcoidia bacterium
GTTACGACTACTCAGCGCCAGACCATCGTCGTCGCGCACTGTGGAGATGATGCGATGGTCAACTTGCAGCCCGATCACCTGTGTCACATTGCGAATGACCACGTTCTGCTGCGCGTCCTTGGCTCCCCACACAGCGATATCTGGCCGGATGGAGCTACATATCTTGGCGACGACGGTCGCCACACCCCGGAAGTGCCCTGGGCGATGTGCGCCCTCAAGGACGTCTCCAACAGGGCCCGGATCCATCTCAGTGTCATCACCGGGTGGATACATCTCTGCGACTGATGGCATGAAGAGGACGTCCACGCCTTTTTCGCGGAATATGGCCAGGTCGCGTTCTGTGTCGACCGGATACCGATCCAGATCCTCATCCGCGGCAAACTGAGTTGGATTCAGGAATAGCGATGCGACCAGCGCTCGGCCAGCAGCACGCGCCTCATCAAGCAGCGCTTCGTGCCCACGGTGCATTCCGCCCAGAGTAGCCATTAGGGCGACCGGCGAATCTAAGCCCTTCCGGGCCTCAACCATCTCCCGAACTGTCTCAACAATTTCCAACAGCGCTAGTTGCCGCTGGCGACGTCAAGTTCGGTCACGTTGCTTTTTGTTTGAGGGCGGGCAGATTGCACGGACTCATCGTCAGTTGGGAACTCCCGCTTCTCGACTTCGTCCACGTACCGTCCTAGCGCGTCGATTATGACATCGCCAACCTGCGCGTACTTCTTGGCATGACGAGGGGTGAAATCTAGCGATAGTCCCATGATGTCGTGGAAAACCTGCACCTGGCCATCGCACTCAACACCAGCGCCAATACCAATCGTGGGAATCTCCAGCATTTCGGTGATCTCAGCCGCAAGCTCGGTAGGCACCAACTCAAGAACTATTGAGAATGCACCAGCCTCCTGAAGGGCGAGCGCGTCCTGAATGATCTGCTGTGCCCCATCCGCATCCCGACCCTGAACCCGGTATCCACCGAGCTGATTTACTGATTGCGGAGTGAGGCCAAGATGGCCCATGCCCGCGATACCTGCAGATGTAATTGCGCGAACGGATTCTGCCACGGCGACTCCGCCCTCAAGCTTCACTGCCTGAGCGCCGCCCTCTTTAATAAGGCGGCCTGCGGTTCGCAGTGCGTCTTCAGTGCTGGCCTGGTAGCTCATGAATGGCATATCGGCCACCACAAATGAGTTGCGATTCCCTCGCATCACAGCGGCAGTGGCACTCACGATGTCATCAACTGTGACGGGGATGGTGTTCTCATAGCCAAGCGTTGTCTGGCCTATTGAGTCACCCACCAGGATCATCGGCACGCCAACTTCATCAATCAGCCGGGCCGCGGTGTAGTCGTAAGCCGTGATCATCGTGATCGGCGTTCCCGACTTCTTCATCCGCTGAATATCGCGAACGGTATTTCTAGACATGGTTCTATCCTTCCGGTCGCCGCCACTCAGGGTCGACGCCAATTGAACCTCTGCTTCTCCTACGACCGCATTGCAACCCGAAGAAGCGCCTCTATTGTCGCGTAATCCTCAGAAGATATGTTGCCCTGTTCGTGAGCGATGGGCAGATGAGCCAGTGCGAGCGCCGCATACGCCGCGCCAATATCGCTCCCTGCAGCAGCGGTTGCGGCAAGGTGGGCACGAACGGTATCGACATCCCCTCGAACATACGGTCCCGTGATGGCACCCGGCACGCCGAGTCGCTCAATCTGCCCACCGGTCTGTGTGACCAGCGGTGCAAGGGCGTTGAGGCCATCTTCCCGCGTCATTCCAAACGTGGTCCACATGTCTGCTGCCAATCCCGTAAGCCCAGCCACAAGACCGCATGCCATCACCGCCGAAGCGTGATATGCCGCACGATCTGACGCTTTCAGTTGGAACGAACGAGCGCCCAGATCTTCGGCCAACGTCTGGAGCCAGGTAAAAAGTGGCGATGAATCCGACTCAATTGCAATTGTGACGCCACCAAAGTGATCCGTCATATGATGCGATGGTAAGGTCTGCATTGGATGCCAGCCACCAATCGCAGCACCCGCTTCAGATGCAGGATTGAGCACGCTCACTGCGGTTGCTCCGGAACAGTGAATGACCGCATCTAAGCCGGTCCAATCGATGCTGCTCCCAATATCAGAAATCGCCGCATCACCCGTGGTGACAAATACGATGGCGCACTCATTCGCAACTTGTTGAGCATCCGTGGTTGCTTCGGCACCCGTAATGCCAGCGGCCGCCTCACTTGCGGCATCCGGATCGCGGCGTGAGACAAGACCCACAGCGTAGCCATGTTCCGCCATCGTCTTAGCCAGGCTGGAACCCAACTTACCCGCGCCGATAAATCCGACAGACGTGGTGCGATCAAACGTAGGACTACTCACCGCCAAGATACTCACTTGCTGAAGGGATGCCGCCGAGGCCTGTCGCGTGTTCAACGGCTGAAAGAATGGCCTGCGTGACGGCGAGCGTAGCCGCGGCTCTGAGCCGGTCTGGATGGACCGGCCCGTGATCGCCCGTCGCCAGAGTAAAAATCGTATCGCCATCTGACTCGGTATGCGACGGTCGCACCGCCAGAGCAATCCCATCCTGCCCCGCACCCGCAAGTCGGCTGGCTGCTTTCTTGTCCATGGCGGCGTTGGTTGCGACTACCCCAATCACGGTATGCGGATTGCGGTCGAACCCGGATTGACGGTTCTCTGGTGGGTCGTTGATCAGAAGATCGTTCGAATCGACGAATCCTCCGCCAACACGTTTGTCTCGAGGCCCGGCGATGATCTCGCCGGTATCGGGATCAACAATTCCGCCGACGGCGTTCACCACGATCAGCGCACCAACAACAACATCGTCATCCAGCCGCACAGATGCCGTACCAATGCCGCCTTTGATACGGCGACGAGGGCCTTTCAGCGTGCCAAGCGCAGCGCCAGTTCCGGCTCCCACTGAGCCCTGTCCGAACTCGATACCCGCCGCTTCACAAGCTTTGTACCCAGCGTCTGCATCAGGAGTCACATCGCTTTTAAGCATTAGATCGAAGATAACGGTTGCTGGAATCAGAGGCACGGTCTTCCCGGCAAATTGGACGCCGATATCGTGCTCAGTCATGAATCGTGTTGCACCATCTGCCGTCGCCAATCCCCAGACGCTGCCGCCTGTCAGCATGTAGCCGTTCACCTGCTCTGCGCTGGCCAGAGGCTGCAGAAGCTCTGTCTCACGCGAACCTGGCGATGCTCCGCGCACATCGATTCCGCCAGTCGCCGCATGCTCACTCAGTACAACGGTGCAGCCAGTAGCGTGCTCAATATCCGTGTAGTGCCCCACTGTGACGCCCGGAACATCTGTGATCTTCCCGCTGATAGGTCCGCAACTCCTGTGTTTTGATTGGCCACTTGCCACTGTTGAAACTGTAGCACTCGCGCCGGATGCCTCGACGCTGACTCTCGGACCTGCAGATGAATCGCCCGCGCACGCACGCGAGGCCGAAGTGACAGAGGTGTTGGAGTTTGAAGGCTAAGTCGCGCGGCCGCTCGTCGTTTATCGCGTTTGTGATTATTGACACAATCTAAGCCGTAGCGCGAGAATTCCCTCTTGTGCGCATCCCGTGTACCTGATTGGAAGGTGGTTAATAGTGCATTACAACGCATCCGGCCTCCTGAAAGATCAAGTCGGGTCCAGTCGTGAGTTCACAGTCGAAGACCAAACCATTTCGACTGCGGAGGATCACTTCACCGACGTTTCGGGATACGTGGATCTATTAAAAACGGGCCGGGGCATACTGGTCCAGGCGGAGGTCACAGCCTCAACAATTGAAGAGTGCAGTCGCTGTCTGAAAGAAGCTGAATTTGAACTCGAAGTAGAGTTCGAAGAGGAGTTTCGACCGGTCAACAGGTTTTCCGGGATGATTGAGGCAGATGATGAATCGCCACCAGATTTCGACTATAGTGTCAACGAAGACAATACGATTGACTTCAGGGAATCTTTCCGACAGGCATTTGTAAGCGCTATCCCAATGGCACCCCTCTGCAAGCCTGAATGCAAAGGTCTCTGCTCCGAATGCTCTATTGACTTGAACCTTGAAGATTGCGATTGTAATGAGATAGATGGGTTGCCTGAATGGGCAGCAAGTCTCAAATCGCTAGAGATAAACTGACTAACCATGGCACCACTTCCAAAGAAAAAACACTCCAGAGCTCGCAAGGGCGGACGCGCTGCACATCACTTCATTTCTGCACCGGGAACCTCTATTTGTTCTACGTGCAGTTCTGTTAAGCTTCCGCATCGTGCCTGTCATGTATGTGGCACTTACAAAGGCCGTGAGGTCATTGAGTCAGACGCTGGCTCACAGGACATCACAGCACCAGTTGAGACCGACTCTTAGGTCAATACGGGAGAGCAATTCCAGCGATGGCAATTGACATAAGTACAACAATCAATTCTCAGGCTTTTATTTTTCCGGGTCAGGCCGCACAGGCCGTCGGAATGGGAAAAGATCTCTACGATAATTCCCCAGCCGCCCGAGAAGTTTTTAACGAAGTAGACGACGCCCTTGGTCGGAGCCTCACGACCCTCATGTTTGAGGGACCAATTGAGGATCTGACCGAGACCAGCAACGCACAGCCTGCGGTATCTGCCGTATCTCTGGCGTCTCACGCAGCAATATCAGAGGCTCTTGGCTCCGCACCAATGCCGTCAATGACAGCCGGTCATAGCCTTGGTGAGTACTCAACTCTCGCGGTCTCAGGCGTACTTTCCGTAACCGACACCATCAAGCTGGTGGTCCAGCGTGGCCAGCTCATGCAGGAAGCCTGCGATGAGAAGCCCGGCGGCATGGTTGCCCTCATCGGCATCGACGAATTCGCAGTAGAAGATGTCTGTAGAGAGACTGGCGCAGAGCTCTCCAACATCAACACTGCACAGCAGATCATCATTAGCGGCGACCACCGCTCCCTTGCCCAGGCTATTGACCTTGCAGCAGCCCGTGGCGCCAAGAAGTGCATCCCACTCCAGGTTGGCGGGGCCTTCCACTCCGGACTCATGGAACCCGCACAGTCCGGCCTCAACGAAGTAATTGAGGCAGTCACTTTCAACGATCCAATCATTCCTATCGTGGGTAACTGCGGCGCAACCGCCCTTACCACTGGCGCAGAAGTGAAGGCGGAGTTGATGACTCAACTCACCTCCTGCGTACGATGGCAGCGCTCAATTGAATTCATGATTGAAAACGGCGTTGAGACATTCGTGGAAGTAGGACCGGGCAAGGTCCTCGCCGGGATGATCAAACGCATTGATAAGTCCCGAGAAATTATCTCAGTGGGCGACATGGAATCCGTGCGTTCATACGCAGCCTAGCTCCAGTTCTCGAATTCCAACTATTACTGAATTGACAAGGTTCCTCTGTGTGGCGTGATGACTATGGTGATGTCTCTGGCGAGATACCGCCAGATGAGATTGGCTGTCGGCGTCTAGCCCGGGCGGTAGCCGTGCAGGCTCTCTACGAGGCTGACCTCACCGGTCACGCCGGCTACCCCATCGCCAAAAGGCTTGCCGATGAAGCTGGAATTGGCGATGCCCCCGGGGAATTTGCCGTCTGGCTGGCTGAGACCGTAGAGACCAACCGAATCACGCTGGATGAGCGGCTCAAAGAGCTTGCCCCTATGTGGCCTATTGATCAGCTATCACCAATAGACCGAAATGTATTGCGTCTTGCTCTGGCAGAACTGGAGCATGGGAACAATGAGACGCCGCAGAAAGTGATAGTTAGCGAGGCAATTGAACTCGCCACGCTATTTGGCTCAGAAGGTTCCAAAACATTCGTGAACGGCGTTCTGGGCGCAGTGCTAGCATAGGTTCTGGCTTTCAGCCAACCTAGTGAAATAAACAGAAAACTTAAATCATCCCCAATACGGATTAAGACTTCGGAGGTTTTGAATGGCGAGTGTGTTTGAGCGGGTCCGAGATATCGCCGCAGACAAACTCAGCATAGAGGCAGATGACATCAAGGCGGAATCATCATTTACGAACGACCTGAATGCCGACTCACTTGATGTTGTTGAGTTGATCATGGCTCTTGAAGAAGAGTTCAGTGAAGGCGACACAACCGTCGAGATTTCCGACGAAGAAGCCGAAGCTTTGAACACGGTAAATGACGTCCTCGCATTCCTGGGAACCAAGGGAATATCCGACTAGGATTTGATGAGATGCTGTCCGGTACGGGCGGCATCAATTCTTTCACTCTTGTGACAAACGGAATTGGGCGCTTGAGGCTGGCGTCGTTATGCAGTCAGATGAGCCCGGAACTGACCCACAATGGTCATCCATTTCGTCCCTTACACAGGACGTTCTCACTTGCACGCGTTGTGCCCTATCGGAAACGCGTACTAATGCGGTCCCCGGGGCTGGCTCTGAGTTCCCCGGAATACTGTTCATTGGTGAGGGCCCCGGCGCCAACGAAGATCAGCAAGGCAAGCCGTTCGTTGGGCGTTCTGGAGCGTTGCTAGATGAGCTATTGGCGCTGGCACCGCTCAGGCGTGAGGACGTGTACATCACAAACGTAGTGAAGTGCCGACCGCCTGAAAACCGTGATCCCTCACCTGATGAGGTTCGTGCCTGCTGGCCGTATCTTGAGGCGCAAATCCAGCTTCTGAAGCCAAGGGTGATCGCCACACTTGGCCGTCACTCACTAATGAGGTTCTTCCCGGACGCCCGCATATCAAGTTCGCACGGCCAAATATTGAGTTGGAGGGATGGCATCGTAATATTCCCTCTCTACCACCCCGCCGCCGGATTGCGTTCGACCAAGCTCAAGGATGCGTTGAAGAAAGATATCTTGAAGCTGCCGCAGGCGATGATCGCAGCGCTCGAGTCCGAGCGGAAATCAGAAAACTAACCCGCCTCCACGCGAGGCGAAAACTAAATCCCGGCGAAAGACCACAGAGACTTTTCGCCAATACAAATATTTCTTGTTACACCACAACTCCTGAAGATAGGCTCTAGAAAAATACATGGCGAATAGTTCAAATAAAACCAAATCTCCCCTACGCATAATCCCACTGGGTGGCCTGGGCGAGATTGGTAAAAACATGATGGTCCTGGAAACGTCTGAGGACATCATAATCATCGATTCCGGCGTGCTCTTCCCGGCCGTTGAGATGATGGGCGTAGACGTAGTAATCCCCAACATCAGCTACCTGGTTGCAAACGCTTCACGCGTTCGAGCGCTACTGATAACCCACGGTCATGAAGACCACATTGGTGCAATTCCTTATGTGCTCAAGGCACTAAAGATTCCGATCTATGCCCCACGCATGGCGGCAGCTCTAATCCGAGAGCGCCTGAAAGAGCACAAGCTTGGCTACAAGCCAGATATCAATGAGATCACACCTCACAAACCAGTAAACATCGGTAAGCTCACCGCTACCTGGTTCGACGTTTGCCACAGCATTCCAGACGCCACAGGAATCGCGATAGATACACCATTTGGAAAAGTGATCCACACCGGCGACTTCAAGATCGACACCGATCCGGTAGTTGGCGAGCCATTTGACTACGCCGGCCTCTCAAAGATCGTTGGCGATGGCGTCTTCCTGCTGATGTCTGACTCAACCTACGCAGAAGACGAGGGCCACTCCGACTCAGATCGCGTAATCATTGATCCAATCAACCAGATGATAAGTGGCGCAACAGGACGGGTATTCCTCTCCTGTTTCGCATCGCAGGTTGCCCGTATTCAGATCGCTGTTGACGCCGCAGTGCAAAATGATCGCAAGATCGCCGTTCTGGGACGGAGCATGCAGAACTACATCCGCATCAGCAGAGAACTCGGCCATCTTGATATGCCAGACAATTTGCTCATCTCACCATCAACGGCGAATTCAATCCCCGATAGCCAAGTCCTCTTCCTCACGACAGGAAGCCAGGGTGAATCAAGAGCCGCACTGGCCCGTATCGCTCGAGTAGATCACAGAGAGGTTCGTCTCAAGCCCACCGATACGGTGATCATCTCCGCTACGCCAATCCCGGGCAATGAGACCGCTGTCTCCGCCACTCAGGATGATCTTGCAAAACTGGGCGCCCGTCTGTTCAACCACAAGAACCAGAAAGTTCACGTGCACGGCCATGCCCAGCGCGAGGAGCTTCGCACCATGATCAACATCACCAAACCACGCTACTTCGTTCCGATTCACGGTGAATACAGAATGCTCACGTCGCACGTCGACCTTGCAATTGCGCAGGGAGTGGACGAGGACGATGCGTTTGTCCTGACCGACGGCGATGTTCTTGAACTGGATAATGAGTCAGGGTGGGTCTCAGAGAAGATCGACGCCGGACACGTGTTCGTTGATGGCCTTGGCCTCTGGGATGAGCGCGTCGGCGTGATCGATGAGCGTCGGTTGCTATCACGAGACGGCATTGTCAACGTCATCATTCCGCGCAACGCCTCCACCGGTCGAATTATGGGTGCTCCACGAATAACTTCAGTTGGCTTCGTAGCAGAAGAAGATGCCACCGGCCTGTTCGAAGACACTCTAGATGAGATTCAAAATTACCTTGACCATTCTCGCACAGGAAAAATAGAGTGGAATGAAATTGAGGCCACAATCAAGGGCACAGTCGAGAAGTTTCTGCACCGCAGAACTCGTCGACGCCCGCTCGTGGTCCCAATTGCTATAGACGTGTAAGAAAGACAGGTGACACTGTGGTGACAATACCTCTGAGACTCTTGAAGGTTCTCGCTAGACTCGTCACTCCTGTGCTCGCCAGTCCTGAAGGCAGATTTGGCGTCATTGCCATCGCCACCGGGATTCTCGTCGCCCTCTTTGCCCGCGATCTGGCCATTGAGACTTTTGGCTGGGGGCTTGTTCCCGCCTCGCTCTGGCTGGGCGGAGTTCTCGCAATTGGTCTCTCCCGACCAACTTTGATCCAGAAGTTCTGGCAGCCGACAGTGGCCACCGGGCTTATAGCCGTAGCCGCCATCGGCGTGCTGGGGATTCTGGACGGTGCCGACGACACTCTTCTTGAAGACAGCACCTACGCTGGGCTGGCCGGTGAAGCGATTGTTCGATTGCCCGCAGAGTGGAAAGTTGGCGAGGCTACTTTCGCTCAGACCGCAGGCGCTGTCGCCAGAATTGCTGTGCTTGTTGTCATTAGCCTGAACGTCCTGTGGCCGGGCAGATCTCGAATCATTTACATCCTCCTGGGTCGCATGATGCTGCTGGTAAGCAAGCTCACCGGCAAGCGGATCAGACAGGGAGAGTTGAGCCTAATAGCACTGATCAAGCGGCGATATGAGGCACGCAAAGTGGCACAAGCCGCAGCAGCTGAAGCAAAGGCACAGGCGATCGCGTCAGGTGCCGTTGATACCGAATCATCGCTGCAAAAAAACCCGTCCTACGTGGTGAGTCACTCCGAACCTGAAGTCACCGGTATGGTTGCCCCGGAAGGTGCAACTGCGGAAGACGGAATCCCGGCCGAACCAACGCCCTCATCCATAGTTCCAGACTCACTGCCACAGACAACCCGAGACGAACTGTGGACTGGCGCCGAGGCGTCTGCTGTGTCCGCGCTGGTTGATGCAGCGCGACGGGCTTCCGGGACATTGGAAGAAGGAGACGGAACTCCTGCGGCCGCCGACTCAGAATCTGAAGTCGAAGAAGAAGCCATCACTACCATGCCGCGCTTTGAATGGAAGCTACCGGACATCAAGATTCTAGGCGTTGGCAAATCTGGCGGTATAACAAAATCTGAAATCCAGGAAACCAGCGACCTCATCGTTGAAACGCTCACCGATCACGGTGTGGACGTCAGCGTTGACCAGGTTCGTACTGGCCCCACAGTCACGATGTACGGCATTGCGCCCGGCTACAACGCGGGTAAGGCCACGGGATCAGAGCAGGCCCGCGCCACCAAGCGTGTACGGGTCGACACTATTCTCAATCGAGAAAAAGACCTTGCACTAGCCCTGGCATCTCCCAGTCTGCGGTTCGAAGCTCCAATACCGGGCGCGTCCCTGGTCGGCATAGAAGTGCCAAACGCTAATCCCACGATGGTTGCGCTCCGTTCTGTGATGGAGACCGAGGCATTCGTGGAGTTTGAAGCCAGTGCCGCACTTCCCGTGGCTCTGGGCATCGGCAGCGGTGGAGATGCCGTGTTCGCCGATCTCACAAAGATGCCACATACGCTGGTCGCTGGAGCAACCGGCTCCGGTAAAAGCGTTTGCATGAACAGCATCATCACAGGACTCCTGCTCTATAGAACTCCGGCAGAAGTCCGACTGGTTCTAATTGACCCGAAGCGGGTTGAACTAACACCGTACGCTGGCGTACCCCATTTGATGATCCCGCCAGTTGTCGAAGCAGACGTCGCGGTCAACGCGCTCAAAGGCCTCGTAACAGAGATGATGGAGCGCTTCCAACTGCTTGAAAAGGCGGGTGCTAAGAACATTGCTACTTACAACGAAAAATCTGAGACCAACCTCCCGTACATCGTTGTAGCCGTAGATGAGTTGGCAGACCTGATGCTCACATCTGCCAACGAAGTCGAGCGTCTTCTGGTTCGTCTAGCGCAACTGGGCCGAGCAACTGGCATCCACCTCGTGGTTGCAACACAACGCCCATCTGTGGATGTCGTCACGGGCCTGATCAAAGCCAACTTCCCAAGTCGTATTAGCTTCAGCCTCACGTCCCAGATCGACTCACGAACGATCATCGACTCGCCGGGTGCCGAGAAACTGCTTGGCAAGGGAGACATGCTCTTCCTCCCGATTGACCGCGCCAAGCCGTTGCGGGTGCAGGGAGCGTTCCTCGCTGACAATGAAGTTGAGGAAGTGGTCAGTCACTGGCAGAAATCTGGCGGACCGCCGCTACCGCCGCTTGCTATTCCAGAAGAGGTCACCAGCAGCTTCGACGATGATAGTCGGTCGTCTGGCGGCGGTAATGATGAGCTCTTCGACCGTGCACTGGAACTCGCCCACACGCAGACGAAGCTTTCAACATCGCTCCTGCAGCGCAGGCTGAGAATTGGTTATCCACGAGCGGCAAGGTTGATGGACGAACTGGAAGATGCTGGCGTTGTCGGCCCCGGTGAACCGGGCAAGCCCCGGGTTGTTATCGGCTAAGAAATCGCCAGCGGGATTCCCGTCGTAATCCCAACGTAACAGCACGTCCGGTAACATCCTCAGTATCGGTCGTCGCAATTCTTCAGCATGGACGATAGCAAGCGAGCCCGTGGCAGATATCACACCGCTCTTTCCGGACGAAGTCCCAGAAGGCGGAAATACCACTCACACACATCAGGACCGCGAGTTGGTCCTGGATGATGCTCGCGCCTCATGTTTGATGTGCGGCGGGAAGCTCCGCGACAATGAGATATATCAGCGATATCTGGTTTGCCCCCACTGTAATTTCCACTACAACCTCTCTGCGCGTCAGCGGGTTGAATCACTTGCTGATGCTGGCAGTTTTCAAGAGACTAACCGCTGGATCCAATCCATTGATCCGTTGTCGTTCTCCCCTCGCGTCTCCTACCGAGTTCGGCTTCTGGCTGACCAGCAACGAACGGGACTGGCGGAGGCTGCCGTAACTGGAACTTGCACTATTGGTGGCACGGAGGCGGTGCTGATTGTGCTGGACTTTGGCTTCCTTGGCGGCAGCATGGGCCTGGTGGTTGGAGAAAAGGTTGCCCTGGCGCTTGAGTTGGCTGCCCGAAAAAAGATCCCTGCCGTTGCAATGATCACGTCAGGTGGTGCGCGCATTCAAGAAGGCGTGCTCTCCTTGATGCAGATGGCAAAAACGACGATTGCGGTCAATACGCTGCACGATAAAGGCATGCCGCTGATCGCGATTCTTGGAAATCCTGCTACCGGGCAGGTTTACGCAAGCTTTGGATCGCTGGCGGATGTCATATTTGCTGAGCCGGGAGCCCACATTGGGTTTGCTCCCTTCCGGGCGTTGCAGGATTCCGAAGAACGCAGGATAGCCGCAGAACATTACACGGCCGAGAACTTCCAGAAGTTCGGGCTGGTTGATGTCGTGGTTGATCGGCGTGAGGCGAAAGACAGCCTCTCCATGATCCTTGACCTTATGAATCCCGATTTCCATCTCAGTGGCTCAAAAAATGCCCGGCACGCTCCCGTTCGATTGCCGCGGCTGGAGCCGTGGGAGATGGTTCAACTCTCTCGGCGACCGGACCGGCCAAGAGCCGTCGACTATATCGAGCGCATGTTCGTGCAGTTCGTGGAACTACACGGCGACCGCCTGACCGGTGATGACGAAAACATCATCATTGGGATGGGTCGTCTGGCGGGTACTTCTTGCATAGTAATCGCCCAACAGAACAACCGCGATGGCGAACCCGGTAGACCGACTGGCGTAGGGCCTGAGGGATTCCGGAAAGCGAGACGGGCAGTCAAGCTTGCCGGTCGGTTCAAATTACCGATCATCTCCCTGATCGATACTCCCGGTGCTCAACAAGATCTCAGTGCGGAGCAACGCGGCCTTGGTGGTGCAATAGCTCTGATGATCGCTGAGATGGCCAAAGTACCGACTGGGTCAATCTCAGTCCTAATTGGTGAAGGCGGTAGCGAAGCGGCCCTAGCATTCAGCGTATCTGACCGCGTTCTCATGATGCAGAACGCCATCTACTCCCCAATTCCGCCCGAAGAGGGCGCAGCGAGCGAATTCCGTGACTCCCAGCGTGCCGATGAGATGGCAAGAGCGCTGCGTCTGACTTCGATTGACTGCCATGAGATGGGAATTATCGACGCCATCGTTCCAGAGCCAGAGGGCGGCGCCCACACCTCTCCGGATGAGGCGGCACGGCTTCTCAGACGCGCTCTGATGCAAGAGTTGCTGAACGTGCAGGGAGTCTATTCACGCACTCTGGTGCGCCGCCGTCAGCGGAAGTACCGCAGAGTTGGCGAGTATGGCAGCCGTTTCCGCAACACAGTACGCCGCGAACTCAAATCAGTTGGCGCAGGTATCACCGCCACCTTCCGCGCTATCGGTCGAAGCTCTGATCCGCCCGATAGCGATAGCGAAATCGACGATTCTCCTCGTAAGGCTGACTAGCCCCGGCTACTAAACCAGCGGATCAACCTGCTGCGTAGGCGTGTCACCACGCCCCACTCGGCGAGCGTTATCGTACGATGATAGAAGTGCTCGTTCAACCCGCTCCTCGGTGCTTCCAGCCATATGCGGCGTCACTACGCAATTGTCCATATTGAGCAGCGGATTGTTCACGCTAGTTGGCTCCACCTCGACCACATCGACGCCTGCCGCGGCAATTTCGCCGGACTCAAGCGCTGCGATCAGGTCAACCTCGTCGTGGACCGGCCCTCGGCACGTGTTGATGAAGATGGCCGTGTCCTTCATCGCTTTGAACGCAGCAGCATTGAACATGCCTTGTGTGCCGGAATAAAGCGGCACATGAGCCGTTACGACATCCGAGATCTCCAACAACTCTTCAAACGGCACCTTGCGAATATTCAGTTCTCGTTCAACCACCTCAGGAATCTTGCGGGGGTCTGAATAGATGAGCTCACAGTCAAAGCCGATCAAGCGTCGAGCAACGAGGCTTCCAATGTTCCCGAGGCCAACGATGCCTACCGTTCGGCCCATAAGCTCAAAAAGAGGCTTCGAGCGAGCGGTATCTGCCCACGAGCCGTCGCGTGCGCCGTCCACACCCGGGACGATGCGATTGAGGACCATGAGCATCAGCGCTATGGCGTGCTGCGATACAGCAGGAGCGACCTGCGGCGAGGAGTTAGAGACGAATACCCCCAACTCTTTTACAGCTGGGACGTCCACCTGGTCGTAACCAGCGCTCATCAACTGAAGCAGCTTCAGGTTGGGCAGCGCTGCAATCTCCTCGGTACTGAGCGACAGTCCACCCAGGATCAGGGTTTGAGTCTCTGCAAGCAATGCCTTGCGCTCTTCCCACGGAAGATCTGGATCCACAATGCCAAAATCAATGTCGTGGGGCGCCAGATCGGCTGCCATGATGGTTCGAGGATTATCTGGCGGTCCGTAGTAGACGACTCGGTTTGTCATTGTGCGTTAAGCTCCGGTGTTTGTTCGCTGATCGCTCGGCGGCAGAATATACCATCCAAAAATCCAAGGAGCGATTCAACTGATGTCTACGATTGACTGCGTGTCTGCTGGAGGATACGCTTCGGTTGTGATGAAATGCCGTCTAAGGCAAACTGCCGGGGAGCCTCACTGAAGGCTGAGAGGGCGAAAGCGCCGACCCGTAAACCTGATCTGGGTAATGCCAGCGGAGGGATGCGTCCTCCCGCTCACAGCCAACCCGGAACAGTCTTGTCTTTGGCTGAAAAATGATTGTTGAAGATTTAAGAGCGAGTAATTCATGAGCGATATGCTGACAATTGGTGGCAAGAACTTCACGTCCCGTCTTATGACTGGGACGGGAAAACACCGGAACACGGAAGATTTGCTTGCCGCGCTGGAGGGATCTCAATGCGAGATCATCACCGTGGCAATTGGCCGGCTGAATCTTGAAGATCCCAACGAAAAGACCCTCCTGGATGACATCGACTGGGACAAATACACCATCTTGCCGAACACAGCGGGCAGCGCCACTGCTGAGCAAGCGGTGATGGTCGCACGGCTCGCAAGACAGGTCACAGGCTCAAATTGGGTGAAGGTTGAGGTCATTCCGGACGCCAAGTACTTGCTGCCCGACCCGATCGGAACGCTGGAAGCGAGCAAGATACTGGTCGATGACGGCTTCACCGTGCTTCCCTACATCACTGCAGATGTCATTCTGGCGGAGAGACTGCAAGAAGCCGGATGCGCAACGGTCATGCCGTTGGGGTCACCTATCGGTTCCGGGCAGGGCGTGAAAACCCGCGAAGAGATCGAGATAATCATTGAACGTGCCGAGGTGCCCGTTGTGGTGGATGCGGGCCTTGGCGTCCCATCTGACGCATCTATGGTGATGGAACTGGGTGCAGACGCAGTGCTGGTGAACACCGCAATCGCTCAAGCACAAGATCCCGGACTCATGGGAGAGGCGTTCAGGCTGGGCGTGGATGGTGGACGCAAAGCCTTTCTGGCAGGACGGATTCCCGAGAAAAACTATGCCACCACTTCAAGCCCCGGTGCTGGCATAGCCCCGGCATCCGCGGGTTAAGCAGGAATCCCTGTGGGTAGTCCCCTTCCGGAGAAGCTTCTCTGCCTGGTTACAGACCGCTCGATATTCGAAGCAGGACGCCATCCTCCAGAGGCGCGCGTCGTCGATGCGGCCAGCAAGGCGGTGTCCGGTGGCGTGAACATGTTGCAGCTCAGGGAGAAGGGTCTTCCGAGCCGTGATCTCCTCGCTCTGGCTCGAGAGGTACGCAAAGTAACTCGAAACGGCGCTGTGTTCATCGTCAACGATCGCGTCGACGTTGCGATCGCCTCTGGCGCCGATGGCGTGCAACTGGGTGAGCAGTCAATACCAATCTCTGCTGCTCGCAAGGTTGCAGGCGATGATTTTCTGATCGGGCGATCAGTCCACGATCTGTTTGGGGCAGAGGAAGCTGAGCACGATGGCGCTGATTTCCTTGTTGTAGGAACAATATTTCAATCACGATCACACCCAGGACTTTCTGCGGCCGGAACTCAGTTGATCGCAGAGATACGCGAGCACGTTGCGATACCGGTCATTGGCATAGGCGGTATAACGGCGGCCAATGCGATGCAAGTCCTTGATGCGGGAGCGGATGGCGTTGCGGTAATAGGCGCCATACTGGATGCGGTGGATCACCGGGCAGCAGCGGAAAAGCTGTCAGATGCCATCGGGTTGACTGAGTTGGCGCCAGGCACAACAAGCAATGGAACAAATTAGTGATATCTATCGTTGTTAATGGCAAGCCTGTTGAGCTAGATCAGCCAATGTCAGTGACCGACTACTTAACCCATATTGGGTTTGAGGGACGCCGAGTTGCTGTAGCGGTGAACTCCGAAGTCCTGCAGATCGAAGAGTACGAAGCCACGGTCATTGGCGACGGTGACACGGTTGAAGTGGTGCGGGCTGTAGGCGGCGGATAGAGCCCCATGGCTTTCGATGGTCGACCTCTCAGAAACGGATGTCCCTTCGGAGCCTGAATCCCATGTTAGAATCCGCTACCAGATTCAAATAAATACCCATCTATGGGCTGTTCCTGTCACCGCGAAAGAGGAGTGTGGGATGCGTCTAAGGCTAGCTGCACCGACCATACTGGTCAGTACTTTGGTTATTTCGATCGTTGCTGTTGGGTGTTTGCAAACGGTAGAGTCGGTCGTCCAGACAACTACTGCCGAGCAAAAAGATGCTAACCGTATGCAAACTCGGGAGGCTCTCATCGCTGCTGGACGAGACCCTGACACGGAGGGACTTGTGGTCGTGGGCGAAGGTAGCCTGGCACAGAAGGTCCAGCAGACCTCGGCTGCGATAAGGGAAGCTACACAAGAGGCCGGCGGTGGCCAGGGTGGCGAGCAGGTAACACTGCGAAATGGTCAACTGGTATCAGCGGCAGTAGCCACTGAGATTGCCGCATTCGGCACGCAAGAGCAACCACTAGTTGCTCCAGAAGAGGGAGCGGTTGAGAGCGGAGTAATCTTGGTAAACATCGAAAGTGGGGGATCCATGAATCCCCCAATCGTGAAAATTACACCCGGGTCAACAGTCCGATGGGAGTGGACTGACAGGTCCATGCACTCAACAAAGTCTGATACAGACCTGGCAGAAAGCTGGGACTCAAAAGCCATAACCAGAGGTATGTTCGATAAAGAAAACCCTTCTTATGAACACACTTTTACTACCCCGGGACGCTACCCCTACGGGTCCAGAGTGTCTGGCGATACCAGTGATGGAACGATATTCGTGATTGAGGAGTAACCCTCCCCAAGGTATTCCAATGACGGGCGACTCAACTGAGTCGCCCGTTTTGATTTTAGGGACGTTCATAAGCCCACATGAGCTAATGGTGAAACGGCGGCGATAAGGTTTTACTGGATAGTCCGATTCGTGTGCCGGAGATCCGACACTTCGAATGTCTGCGTCTGATCCCGCCAAACGGACGTGTTGAGCACATTCATCAGTGCCACATCTGTTCCGGGCATCAAGCTTCCTATCTGGCTACTGCCTGGGCTCAGTTGACTCAGAAGTACGGACATACCTACTGACGCTCCTGTATCAACTCACAACAGCTTCATCCCATTTCACCGACATGAGGGGCACTGAAGTGAATCTACGCTCTCTGCGCCGATCTACAGTTCCCTAGTTCGGGTCGGCAATCGCAGTCCTAAACGCGTCACAGCCGGATAACACCACCATGATTCAACGACTGACTTCTCGACTGGACCACCCATGCTCGGTCCAGTGCGGCGCCGAACGAACGTTGACCGCATCCATGCCTGCCAACGTTCCGAATGATCAAGGGTCGCAACCAAAAAAAGGGACCCGCAAATGCGGGTCCCTTTACTGAGTCTATTTAGAGCGCGTCTCTAGTCAACCTGACGCAGTCGTGGGTCAAGACGGTCTCGGAGCCAGTCTCCAAGGAAGTTCAGGGAGATCACCACAAGGAAGATCGCCGAACCCGGCATCACAATCTGCCACCACGCGTTAGAGAGGTAGTCTCGTCCATCG
>CAUZJA010000033.1:0-17585 GCA_963579925.1 Dehalococcoidia bacterium
ATCAAATTGTCGCGCAACCGCTTGCAGGTCTTTCGCCCGCAAACGCTGCAACCAGAATGGCGTTCGGCCTCCACGGTTCCCCGCAGCGCCCGGTATGCGTTCTTGCGGAACGTGGCCCCAAACAGCGCTGAGTTAGCAAGATGCTCATAGATCTGTTCGCTTATCATCTCAGGCGTGAGTTCGCGAATGATTTCTACCGGCCAATCGGCATCGGAGTCCGGCAATCGGAAGAGGATCCCGTCATCGCCCACCTGCAACTCAGGTTCCACGCCCGTACGGTTCTTGATCTCCGCAGCCAGCGCGATTGACCAAGGAGCATTGACGCGCCCACCAAACGGCGACTGAATCACCTTTCGGCGATCGCCTATCGGGTCCTGATACGTCTCAACAATGATCGTGTCGCTCGACGAGATCGCACCTACTGAGCGCAACTGTCGGCGCACGTAGCCGATGAGTTGGCGAGCGCCTACTTCGTCAAGGAAATAGTCGTTCTTGAGCCACTCCATGACTTCAGCGGGATCATCGTCTGAATCGACATGAGGCAGCATCTGCTGTGCAATCTCTGCCCGGAAGTCTGCGAGCTTGAGGCTGAGCCCGTAAGGCCGCCACGGATACTCGCCACGCCAGAACGGCATCCTGGGCATGGCACCGGGAGCCGGTTCAACAATTACGCGGTCGTCGTCAATCTCTCTGGCACGCCACACCTAGCTGCCAAGCACAAACGCATCGCCAACCCGCGTTTCAAATACGAACTCCTCATCCAGCTCACCCAGACGGGTTTTTCGGTCCGGAAGATAAACGCCAAACAGTCCGCGGTCTACGATGGCCCCACCATTGCTCAGGGCAAGCAGTCGAGCACCAGGAAGGGCGGTTAGCGTCCCTCGCTGTGTGTTCCAGAAGACGCGTGGACGTAGAGCGCGTGCCAGCGTGGAAGGGTAGCCACCGGCGATCAGCTTGAGTACGTTCTCAAAACTTTTTCGATCGAGGCCAACATACGGGTAGGCCGCCCTGACCAGATGGAACAGATCATCCACATGCCAGTCGTCCACGGACACCGTCGCTATGAGCTGTTGCGATAGGACGTCCAGCGAGTTCATCGGTACGGACGTCTCTTCGATCTCGCGTCGGATCATGGCTCGGGCTACCAGCGCGCTCTCGAACAGGCCTTCAGGGTGTGTGGCGTAGATCTTTCCCACGCTAGGAACACCAACGCTGTGTCCCGCACGGCCAACCCGCTGCAAACCCTGCGTCACAGAACCGGGCGACTGAAGTTGAACGACCAGATCAATACTGCCGATATCAATACCCAGTTCAAGCGAACTTGTTCCAACCAGTGCAGGCAGATCGCCGTTCTTGAGGGATTGCTCCAATGCGCGACGCTGCTCTTCAGAGATGCTGGCATGATGCGCCTTGAACGGACCTTCGCCGTGCCCGGTGCCAAAGATGCCTCCGGTGAATGCATCCGCATCGACGGGCGGATCTTCACCGCGATCGGCAGCGTGTTCGATCTCAAGCTGTGCGTTCAACCGATCGGCGGTGCGCTCTGCCTGACGACGGCTGTTTGTGAAAACCAGCGTTGTGTCGTGCTGTAGAACATCCTTGAACACGTTTGGAATCAGGTTGGGCCAGATCGAAGCTTCAGCTTGAGCGGCCGCGCCCTCAGCCATACCGTGCACAGACACGATGATCTTCTTCTCGTAGTCCGTATCAACGATCTCGACCGGCCGCGGCTCGAAGATAGTTTGGCCATCAACGACCGACACATCTTGCCCGCCAAGAAAGCGTGCAACTTCCTCAACTGGACGTTGAGTGGCCGAAAGCCCTACCCGCTGGAATCCTTTGCTGAGTTTTTCCAGTCGCTCCAGGCTGAGCGCGAGGTGCACGCCGCGTTTGTTGTCCGCCAGCGTGTGAATCTCGTCCAGGATGACCGTGTCCACCGTCTTTAGGATGTCTCGGGCCTTGGGCGACGTGAGTATCAGGTACAGCGACTCCGGAGTGGTGATGAGGATATCGGGCGGTTTGCGAACCATTGAGGCGCGCGCAAATGGAGTTGTATCTCCCGTTCTGACGTTCTGACGGCGGTTCGAATCTCCTGCAACTCCTCACCGCGTGAGTCAGCAAGCCGCTTGATCCCTGTCAGGGGCAGGGAGAGGTTTCGCTGGATGTCGTTATTCAGAGCCTTGAGAGGTGAGATATACAGCACCCGCACGCCTTTTTGCGCCGCCTGACCCTGCTTGAATAGCGCGTCAATGGAGCTGAGAAACGCTGCCAGAGTCTTTCCGGTGCCCGTAGGGGAGTGGATCAGGACGTGTTTCCCATCCTGAATTAACGGCCACGCCTGAGATTGCGGAGATGTCGGCACGCCTACTGAAGTTGCGAACCACTCCGCAACAGCGGGCAGAAATCCGTTCATGGAATTGGTGTGATTCATGGCCTTAAATGTGAACCGGCTCTGAGAGATGTAAAATCATAGAATCGAATATACCTAAAAGTTGTCAATCTTCAGATGTGCGCTCGTCAACAAACTTGATTGACAACCTTTCTGAGCAAGCGCACCGTCAATTTAATATATGAGCAATAAAACGGACGACCAACCCGGTCCTCCCGCTGGTTCCCGCCTGAAGAAATTCGTTAAAGGCATTATGGGCAATTCCGAACCCATCACCAACGGGCAAATCGTAGAAACACCATCGACTAGCAGCGCACCAGCCGCAGTCGAACCAAAACCATCCAGCCCGACAGAGTCGAAACCCGGCCGTACACGACGGTCTCGTGGACGTGGGCGCGGCAAAAACAGGCAGGAGTCTCCTCGACAAGAGCGCCAGCCGTCTCAAGACGGAGACAACGGCGAATCTGCGGGCGAACCATCCCGGGAGCCGGTACGCGCCGAAGGCTCAAGCGGTCGGCAGCGCCCGTCCCGACGTCGACGTTCTGACCGACGCGCAGACAAGCGCAGCGATCAAGACAATAGTGGCCAGCAATCTGAAGCTCAACCAAAGGCACGCGATGAGCGGCGCGCAGAACCCCGTTTTGAAGCACGTTCTGAAGCGCAACCGAAGGCACGTGATGAGCGGCGCTCAGGCCCCCCTTCTAAAGCACGTTCTGAAGCGCGACCAAAACAGCAATCAGATCAGCAGTCAGACTCCCGGAAGCGACGCGATCGCAGAGCAGATGATCGTGAGCTTCAAGAAGAATATGACCAAAAGTTAACGCCAAGCCAATCCGTAGATCGAGATACTTCGTTTGGCGGTATGAACCTCTTGAAGGACACAGTGGAAGCCATCCACTCGATGGGTTATGAGACCCCGACAGGGATCCAGGTGGAGGCAATTCCCCATCTTCTTGATGGCAGAGATGTTGTTGGCCAGGCCCAGACCGGATCAGGCAAGACGGCATCATTTGGAATTCCTATGATCGAGCGAATTGAGCCCGGTGGCGGTGCCATTCAGGCCATAGTTCTGGTTCCGACTCGCGAACTTGCGACGCAGGTTGCAGAAGAGATCGCGAGCATCGGACGCACGAGAGGCGTTGGCGTGGTTCCGGTTTATGGCGGCCAGCCAATCAATCGTCAGCTCCGACTTCTGGAGAACTATCCGGAGGTCCTGGTTGGAACTCCCGGAAGAGTGATGGATCACATCTCCCGCGGCACCGTGGCACTCGGGAATGTCAAAATGGCCGTTCTGGATGAAGCAGACCGCATGCTGGACATTGGATTTGCAGATGACATGGAGTGGATCCTCTCGAGGACCCCTCGATCACGTCAGACTGCTCTGTTCTCTGCCACCGTCCCGGGCTTCGTACGTAAGCTCATTCGTCGCTACATGGACGACCCGGAATGGATCCGGATTGGCCTTGAGATTCAGACCGTTGACGAAGTGGATCAGTACTACACAGAAGTTGCCGCTCGTGACAAGCCTGAATGTATTCGAGAGATCCTCAACGATATTCCTGATGAGGGTTCCCCACAGGTTCTGATCTTCTGTGAAATGCAGGTGGGAGTGGACCGACTCGTTCGGATTCTCAAACGTGATGGCTATCCAATCGAAGGACTGCACGGAGGCATGTCGCAGCGCGACAGGGACTCATCGATGCGCCAGTTCAGAGACGGTAGTCTCTCAATTCTCGTCTCCACCAACCTCGCAGCACGCGGCATCGACATCCCGTCGATTACCCACGTGATCAACTACGAGATGCCGGAGAACGTTGAAGAGTACGTTCACCGCATTGGCAGGACCGCTCGTATGGGCCGCGAGGGCACCGCGATCAGCCTGATTGGTGAGTGGGACGTTGAGCTGCTTGAGAAGGTCAGGAAGAAAGTCGGCGAAGAGCGCCTCAAGATTCGGGAAACCCGTCTCTACGGTTAGTTAGCCGCCCTGTCTTCCCCCGCCGATGCCTGCGTCTTTCGATGTCAGCATTCTGGCGATGTCTGACGCGTACTTAACTTCTGAATCGTCCTCCGGTTCGTACCCGAGTGCTGCGCGGGCGCTTTCGAGCGACCAGAACGCACGGGTGTTGCCGGATATGCCGTAAACCACCTGCCACGGGACGCCGTCTGCTCGTTCAATGTTGGGCGTCTCAATGGACTTGATGATCAGTTGTCGCAGGTCACGCGGGCTCAGGTGTGCGCCAAGATCGCGCTTGAAATTGCTGAGCCCTGAACCGCCGGTGTGCTGTTCACTCAGAGAGGACAAGTCGTCCGTCTCGTAGCGCGAACCCGGAACGTCGCGTGGGGCACCAATGCGAATCTGTACGACCCCCAACTTGCGGCCAAATATCCCACACGCATACGGGAATCCAAGAAGTTCGTAGGACGCTTTTGCCCAGCCGTAGAAGTTGTCAGAAACCGGAACTTCTGTAGGCGAGACCATCTCCTTCTGCTTGTTGTGAACCATAGCGTGCTCATACCAGTCAGCCGCATGGTTGGAGCTTGCCATCACAACTCGACCAACCCCCGCATCATATGAAGTCCGATAGATGTTGTTGGCCATCTGGACGTTTTCGAATTCGACATCAAATCGGTCGATAGCCTCATCACCATGAAATCCGCCGGAGCGCTTGTATCCGAGGTGAACGACTGCATCGACCCCATCAAACAAGCTTGCATACGTTGAACGGTCGGGATTGATCAGATCGGCCACCTGGATCCCAGGAACCTCGTTGCCGTCCCTGTCTTTGGTCTGAACGTCAACCTTTCGTAGGTCGTAACGGTCCTGGAACTCTGCCAGAAGCTGAGACGCTACGTATCCGCTTGCTCCAGTTAGTAGAACCGTCTGCTTGGCCATTCTTGAATCTCCTGATGGGGTTACATATGCAAATGGCCGCGTAGCCTACCAGTCGGATTTAGAAGGTGTGTACTATACCCGCCATGTCAAACAAAAATTGGTACAAAGGCAATCTCCACACCCACACCACTGAGAGCGACGGCGATGCTGAGCCGCAACACGTTGCAGAGTGGTACAAGGATCACAGATACGACTTTCTGGTCCTCTCCGACCACAACCACTTGACCGTGCTGGACGATGCAGACGGGCATCCGGGGAAGTGGCCGCTGTTGATTCCGGGAGAGGAGATCACTTCGCGCCTGTTCAACAACACCGTTCCTGTTCATGTGAACGGCATTGGCGTGAAGTCGTTGGTGGAACCTGCGACCGAAGAGTCTGCTCGTGAAACATTGCAGGAAAACATCGAGCGAATCAATTCGGCGAGTGGTCTGGCTTCAATCAATCACCCTAACTACAAGTGGACGCTGACCACTGAGGACATCATAGAGGCAACTGGAGCGTGGGCGGTTGAGGTGTATAACGGCCACAACGGGAGCAATTCTGACGGTGGTGGCGGTTCCCCGGGTGTTGAGTCAATGTGGGATGCCGCACTGACCGCCGGAAACCGAATCTTTGGCGTCGCAACCGATGACTCACATCACTACATCCAGGAATTCAGCTCAGAGCTGGCCAATCCGGGACGTGGCTGGGTGGTTGTCCAGACCGATGACTTCTCTGAAGCCGGCCTGATGGAGTCGATGAGCGCAGGAGCGTTCTACTCGTCTTCCGGCGTCGTGATTGATGACATGAAGGTCGCAAAAGACGAGATCGTGATCGATATGGCCCCGTACGACAGCGAGAAGTTCACCACCGTCTTCTACGGCGAGGGCGGCAAGGAACTGGCGGTCGAACATGGGGAGTCAGCGCGATTCGTTCCACCGAGCACGGAGAAGTACGTTCGGGCGACGGTCTACTCATCCCGCGAGTCGTTCCGGGCGTGGAGTCAGCCGCTGTTCAGGGACTCCTGAGTCGCCTTGCCAGCGTCCCTGATTGGCTTTGCCAGGCCAACAAGACCTCCGACAAGAGCAACTACTGCAACGAGATAGAACACGCTGTTCAATCCCGACGCGTCGGCTACTACTCCGGCGACGATCGGGCCGCTCAGCATGCCAATCGAGTAGATGGCCTGGTAGACGCCCATACCCGTCGCTCGGCTGGCCGGGGCGACAGTCTGCACGCTGAGGGAGATCAGCGTCGTGTTCAGCAGCCCCCTCCCGAATCCTCCTAACGCCTGCGTTGCGGCAAGAAGATAGATCTCATCAGTCATGGGTACCAGTGCCATCGAGACCGCAACGATTATTGACCCCATGATTATCGTCAGTCGATAGCCGAATCGGGCTACGGCACGATTGGTGGCGATAGAGCCGAGTACCGCGAAGATCAGCATCACGGTCATCACGTAGCCAACCTCGGCGTCGTTGGCTCCTATGCGCTCTGCATAGATGGGCACGAATCCAAAGCTGCCGCCGAAGCTAACGAATTGCACAAAGATCCCGATAGCGCCAACAGTCAGCAGCAGAGGCGTCTTGGCGACTTCAACAAACTCAGCTACTGAGTAGCGCTTTCTTCTGACCACCGGCGGCTCACCGGCAGCGAAGAGAAGGAACATGCCGAACACACCAACCACGGCGCCAGCATAGAACGTTGCGTTAATCCCCAGATACTCAGCGATTAATCCGCCAGCCAACGATGCGAGGACTAGCGCCGCTGCGTTCACAGACATGATTCGCGCCATCGCCTGCCCAGTCTGAGCCGGAGTGAAGTAGGAGCTGTACAGCACGGATTGCGCCACCCACCCGGCCGCGCCGATTCCGGTTACCGCCCTCGCAGCGAAGAGCATCCAGGGGTTTGGCGCAAGCACCAGCCCAATCGCGCCAATGACATTCAGCGCAAACGCGATCATCACAAATGGCTTGCGTTTCCCAAGTAGATCGGCGCTGACACCGAGGGGAATCCGAAGCAGCACCTGGGCAATCGCGTACGACGCCACGATAAGGCCAACCATGGAGAGGCTGGCACCGGTGTTCTCTGCATGCAGTGGCAGCACAGGAACGTAAAGGTACAAAGACAGCCAGAACATGAATGTACTGGTGCCAACTAATCTGGCGGGGGTAGTCCACGCGGCAAAACCCGTTAGCGGCGCTCCAACTGCAGTATCCGAACCTATCTCTTCACTTGATTGCGCCGTCACGAACCTCCTGTTTGATCGGCAGCCCCTATTATGGGCCAGCCACACCGCTAGCGCCGTGCTAAACTCCCGTCGCTCTCAAAATCACATTTCTGGCACAGGAACTTCCTCATGAAATACTGCTACGCAAACCGTCGCCACACGCTCTATCCGGAGAACGTTGACACCTGGTCACCAGACCCAAATTCCTACACCGATGATTTCCTGAGGAGGTCCATCGACATTGGCATGGACGGACTAGAAGTCGGCTTCCAGGTACTGGACTCTTTCGGCGATGACAATGACGCAATCAAAGCGTTCGCAAAGCGACTTTCTGATGCAGGAGCACCAATCCTGGCGATCAGGGCCGGAGGCTCGCTCACCGCTGCGCAGGGTTATGCCGAGAACAAGGCGAGAATGGCCCACATGATTGACGTTGCTGGCATGATTGACGTGGATATCGTCAACGGTGCGTTGAGCGCCCCACCACGCCGCCCGGACGCTCAGGAGAACTCCCCCGGCTGGCCGAAGTCGCAAGACGCCAGCCGTGACGCAATGATTTACGACTACGAGGCGCTGGCTGACGATCTTCGTGAAGCTGCCGACCGTGGTGCACCACGCGGCGTGACGATCTCCACGGAAGTCCACCAGAACTCGCTGGTCGATAACTCATGGTCAGGCAAGCTCGTTCACAAGCTGGTTGACCGTGAGAACTTTGGCCTCAATCCGGACCTTGGCAACATTGTCTGGACGTACGATGAGATGGAAGAGACGACCGAGCACGCGATTCGTGAACTCGCTCCTATCTCCGTGTACTGGCACTGCAAGAACCTGCACCGCATCAACCACCCGGAAAACAAGCGCACCGTATTCCTGCGTGTGCCGCTGCCTGATGGCGAAGTCGACTACCGATACGCCATCACAACGATGGTAGAAGCTGGCTACAAGGGCTACCTGGCCATCGAAGGCGCATCGGCAGGCGACCAGTTCTACCAGGACAAGAAGAGCGTGGACTACTGCGAGAGCGTGCTGGACGATATCGGAGCTAAGTAGTAGAGCTCAGGCTCGACATCGGCGTTCGCCTTGCGGCAAGCAGGGCGAACGCACCGAATATGAACGCGCCCACCACGATCGCAAAGGGAATCGAGTAACTCCCGCGTTGATCGAATATGTAGCCCGCAAAAAGCGGACCGACCAATTGCGGCAAGATCCCCGCAACGCTCACAAACCCCATGATCGTGCCGAAGGACTTCAGTCCGAATGCTTCAGCGATGGTCAACGGGATCAACGCACCCATTCCACCGAATCCAAGCCCAAAGACCACCACCGCGCCCCACGCCCACTGCGATCCTCCGCCGGCGATAAATAAAAATACGCCAGCTGCCTGAATAGCGAGACTGAGAACAAATGCCAGTCGGGCCGTTATCTTCTCGCTCAGCAACCCAAAAAAGATCTTGCTGGTCAATCCAAAGAAGGCCGTTAACGTGAGGGCTGCTGCTGCCGCGCCGCTTGAGAACCCCTGGCTTTCCAGGTGGGGAATCATCTGACTCAGCATCACTGAGTACGTCAGTGAACCAGCCGTAATTCCGGCTGCAATTAGATAAAACGAATACGAGTGGAGCGCTACCCTCCCAGAAACGCCCGGAATCTCACGCGGTTTTCCGGGAGACTCACCTGGTTCAACCACTTCTGGCGGGCGTTCTCGAATCACCAGAAATACCAGGACTGCAAGAGCGACCGATATGAAGCCGAGAGACGCAAATCCCCATCGCCAACCAGACAGCGCGATGATTCCAGCAGCGAGTGGAACTATCGTCAGACCACCAAAGTTGTTGCCTGAGGTGACGATTCCCATCATTCGGCCACGAGTTTTGGGGAACCATAGGCCGACCAGACGCCCCGCAGGCATGACCGCAGCACCCGGCATTCCTATGTAAACAATGGAGCTGAAAAGGTAGAACTCCCAGAGGCTATCGACACTGGCACGGAGGAAAAAACCAACCGACATGATCAGTAGTGATGCGACCATCACGGGGCGCGCGCCAACGCGGTCCATAAGTCGGCCCACGATAGGGGCAACTACACCCGATACGAAGCTAAGCGCCACACCCCAGTTGACCTGCGCCCGAGTCCACCCAAACTCTTCTTCGAGAGGCTCCACAAACGCGCCAAAGGCGTACCCGGTCATCCCGACGCTGATGCCAGTGGACAGGAACGCCACCACCGCAACGTTCCATCCGTAGTACATGCCGCCGATTCGTCTTGCGATTTGAATCGGTGACAAGTCTGCGATTGTGACTCTGCTGCTCAAATAGTTCCTTATCCAAATTGATGATTCCGAGAATGGAACCGGTGAATGGTACGCCCGATCTGGGCTAAGGGCTTGTATACTCCCGCTCTCAGTCCCCAGACCAACCAGAAACATCCCAGGACAAGCCAGAGCAATCGCCCGGAGTTCCCAACATGCCATCAACGCCCACATCGTCGACAGTATTTGAGCCCGCAGTAGGCTGGCCAGCCGTTCCCCACGGCATGTCGTTCAAAGAGGCAACATCAGTTGCGGTAGACGGTGACGACAACGTTTACGTATTCAACCGCGGCCAGAATCCCATGATTGTGTTCAATCAGGCAGGCGACTACCAGGGAACATGGGGCGCAGGTGATTTCCAGAGGCCTCACGGCGCCTACGTTGGACCAGATGGCAATTTGTTCCTGATTGATGATCTTGACCACTCAGTGAAGAAGATGACCACTGGCGGCGATCTTCTGTATGTACTCGGCACGGCCGGCGTGGCAGCTGAGTGGCAGCAGGGCGGCATATTCAACCGACCCACCGACGCGTTTGTCTCGCCCAAGTCTGGCGATACTTTCATAACAGACGGGTACGGGAACTCCCGGGTTCACCGTTTCACCGCGGATGGCAAGCACGTTCTCTCATGGGGTGAACCGGGCACCGGTCCGGGGCAGTTCAGCCTCCCCCACAACCTTGTGGTTCTGGATGATGGCCGAGTAGTGGTCTGCGACCGCGAGAACTTCCGACTTCAGGTCTTCTCAGAGGATGGCGACTTCATCCAGCAGGTCCATGCACACCGACCAATGGCAATTGGCGTTGGTGTTGGCGATGACAAGGCCATCTACGTTGGTGAGGCTGGTGCACCGCCAGTGCAGGATGGTGTTCCTGGACTGGGCCTTCAAGTGAAGGTGATGGATTACGATTTCAACGATATAGCCCGCATTGGCACCGGGGTTCGAAGCGAGAACCCGGATAGCTTCATTGCACCGCACGGCATCGCAATCGACTCGCAGGGCAGCGTATACGTCGCAGAGGTGGCATACACCGCGTATGGATCGTTGCAGAAACCGCCCCGCGAAGTGATCAGCTTGCGCAAGTGGGTGCGAGCGTAGGGGGAACGGCTTTGCGGTTCGGCCTCCTCGGCCCCCCGGGAGAGGATTGAGGTGAGGGGGCTGCTGGGGCTCATGAGTTACTGCGAGAGCTAAGAGGGAGTGCAACAGCCCCTCTCATCCTAACCTTCTCCTGTGGGAGAAAGGACGAGTTCACCGCTTGCCATTGGCCATTGCTGCGGCTTCAGGAAGACGTCTGAGGTAGAGCATCGCGGCTATTCCGATGGCCGGGCCGATTGCCAGCAGGGCAAAAGCCGGCCCCCAGCCGGAAGCGTCTTCTATTATCGGGACGAGCCTGATTGTGACGGCTGTGAGAGCGAATCCGATGCCGGTCTGAAAAGTCAGCATTGTGCCGCGATATGCGGGATCGCTTAGCTCTGTCATGGCGGTTGAGAACTGGGCTGAGTCTGCGATTACTGCCGCTCCCCAAACAAGCGCTAGTAACACTATTACTACGGACATATCAGCTGGAATATAACCAATAAATAACGCTAAACCACCTGATATTGCCATCGCTCCAGAGGTCACATAAGCGCGCCCGAATCTCTCCGCCAGCAGGCCCGCTGCGAAACTTGCAATAGCCCCTGCGGCAAACACTGCAAACGCCAGCGCACTTGCCAGTTCCAGTCGATCGCCAATGAGCGGCCTCGTGCCCACGACGGCGAGCAGGAATGCTCCAATCCAGGCCCACATGGCGTACAGCTCCCACATGTGACCCAGGTATCCAATCAACGTCAGGCGTTGAGCGCGTTCTGTGAACAATCGCAGCATGTAGCGGGGTGCAAACGTCGCTCCCTTCACATCGTGTGGACCATCTGAAACCACTGTCCACACCAGAAGTCCGCCCAAAAGCGACAGTATCGAGCTGCCGATGATCGTGGCTTCCCACTGGTCGCTGAACAGGGAGCGGAGCAAGTGCGGCGAACCTGAACCTATAGTGAGCGCTCCGATCATGGCACCAAGTGCGATGCCGCGTCCTCGCACGAACCAGCCGGACAGGATCTTCATCCCCGGCGGGTAGACGCCGCCAAGGAACATTCCAGTGATGAAACGTACGATGATGACGAGCGCGAAATTGTCGACCGGAATAACAAGAATATTCATCAACCCTGCGCCTATAGCGGCAACTCCGTACAGCCGTCGAGCGGGGATGAGATCGGCGAGGTTCGTCAGGGCGATCAGAAGCGATCCAGCTACAAAGCCCATCTGGACTGCTATCGTCAGCCAGGCGATATCACCATCGCTGAATCCTTTCTCAGTCTCGAGGGCTGGCGCGATAGCGTTCGTGCTGAACCACACGGACAGCCCAAAAACCGTGGATAGCGATACCAGCAAAAGTGCCCGGTTTCGGGCTTTACCTTCGCTCTCGGTCATCCGCTTTCAGTCATATCAGGGTTAGGCAACTAATCCGCCCCAGTGCAGGTTTCACTGCAACATTGGTTTCGCTGCATCCATGAGTAGTTGGATGCAGGTATCTCAGTGATGATCGCTACCTACAGCCCCATATCTGCGACGACCTGAGTGAGCGACTCATCAATCCCGGTCACGATCTCGTCCACATCACCGTTCTCGATCATGAGTGGAGGTCCTAGAGTGATCGCACTTGCACTGGGGCGAAGAATCAGGCCTCGCTCCTCAAATAGCTTGGTGAGCGCGGCGCTGACGCCATCTGAGACTTCAAACTTCTCTTTCGTTTCGCGATCTTTCACAAGATCAATCCCAAGTAGCAGTCCCAGTCCTGTGACATTGCCGATGATTTCGTGTTTGTCCTTGAGGCCGGTGAGTTTCTCAAGGAAGTAGGTGCCCAATACGCGGGCGTTCTCCACCATGTTTTCTCGCTCGATGATCTCAATGTTCTTGAGCGCTGCAGCGGCGGCTACGGGGTGGCCGGAGAAAGTGAGGACGTGCTGGAAATATCGAGTATCGGTGCCACCAGCGAAGGCGTTGGCGATATCGTCACGGGCGATGCTGGCGCCAATTGGCAGGTAGCTTGAGACGATGCCCTTGGCTACGGACATGATGTCTGGCACTACGTCCCAGTGATCCACTGCGAACATCTTGCCAGTGCGGCCAAAGCCGGTGATCACCTCGTCGGCAATCAGGATCACGCCGTATTGGTTGCAGATCTCTCGCAATCGTGGCCAGTACTCATCGCCGGGAACCGCGACTGGGGCAGGTACCGAAATAGGCTCTGCGATGACCGCGGCAACCGTGTCGGGGCCATGGAACTCCAGAAGCTTCTGGATCTGGTTGGCACAACGCTCAGCGCACTCATGATCTGTCTGTCCACCCATTTCGCATCGGTAGGGGTAGGGCTGGGGGGCGTAGATCATTCCGGGGTAGGCAGGTTCGAAATCCGCACGCGTCGACGCCTGCGATGAGCCACCAAGCCACATCGTGAGCCCCAGCGCGCCGTGGTAAGAGTCATATCGACTGATCACTTTGTAGCGACCGGAGTGTCCCGCTCTTTGGTAGAACGCTCTAGCGATCTTGATTGAGGTCTCGTTGGATTCTGAACCGCCGCTGGTGAAGAACGACCGGTTCAAGTCACCGGGAGTCATTTCGGCTAGCTTTGCTGCCAGTTGCGCCGTGGGCTCAGAAGCTGTTCCCTGCGGAAAGTAGTGCAACTTCCGCATCTGCTCTGCAGCGGCATCTGCAATCTCTTCCTGACCGTACCCAGCATGAACTGACATGTAGCCGCCATTCACGTCGAGCCAGCTTTTCCCCTCGTTATCGATGATTCGCGCACCCTTGCCGGAAACAGGAACGATGGGATCTTCCTCAGCTAATTCCTCCCACCCGCGATTGTGCATCCACAAGTTTTCAACTATTGCTTTGCGTGTTTCCTGAACTGAACTGGAGGGAGATTTGGTTGCCACTGAAGCTGCTCGATTGCTTGCTAGATGTGTATTGCGTCCGGCGATCTTGGGAGATGAACCGCTTCTGGTCAAGCACCAACCTTTCTACGGTCGTCTACGATCAACCAGTTAATAGTCTGTAGCAGTTGGTAGTAAACACCCACGCGCACCCAGAAAACGGCCTATCTGATTCAAGTACAAAGCGGGCTATGGTTTTAGTTGGCCCGAAATTCGATACCTGTCCACGATCATTGGGATGTTATGGATCAGTCGATAGTCAGAGCCGTACTCGCACCGACCAAACTGGCCTGGAAAAGTCAGATTGGGCGTGATTTAGACGCGTCGTACGATGTCAACAAATCAGAAGCCGGCACGTTCGCCGGCGCCATAACCGCCGCTGTAGCGTTTACTGGTCAACTTGAGGGGCATGCGTTGTTCGTGCTTGGGCGCACGGCAGCCAAGAACGTTGAGGCCGTCTACAAAGAGGCCTTTGACGATGAGATCACAGAGAAGACCATCACGGCTGTAGAGAAGCTGAAGGAATCCATAGTGGTGAATATCCCTAAGCTCCTGAAAACCGCCGGCTACGAATGCAAAGCCGAACTGAGCAGCGTCGCGGAAACAACGGACAAGGGTGTCTCGAATGCCACAGATTGGCCTGGAGCTGCGAGCCTCATAACACCTGACGACTTCGCCATTGAAGGTGATACTGACCAGATAAATATCTGGGTAGATGTCACTCACATGGATCAGGAAGATGAAGGCCTAAGCGGTGATCAGAAAGAGATCCTGAACGGCATACGGGACGATCAGGATTCCGATGATGGCACTCGTCTATATCAGGGCGATATCAATGGCCTGACCATTGCAGAAGCAAAACGGGCCAAACTACGTGGGGAAGTCGCCGGGGGCAACGTTGTACGCACTCTGGAGACTCTGGCTGGAGATGAAATTCACGTATCGCCAGAAGTGAAAGCCGGAATTGTTAGCGTAGAGCGTCTTGACCTCGTTGGTGAAGACGGGAAGAGCCGGACTGTCCTTGGGACCATGGACGATGGTTCTCCATTCCTATCCATGGCAGATTCTGAAGGTCACATCAGGACCACCTTCAGGCTAGATGAAGAAGGCAACGCGACCCTGATCTTTGCCGACGATATTGGCGCTGAAACCTGGATTGCGCCTCGCGACCTACCAGGGGAGCTTGAACCGGTCACGCCAGAGAACATGGCGAATATGGCCCAGCTAGCGGCCGCACCACCAATGGACGGTCCTTCTCCGAATGGCGGCCCTCCAGGCTCGGGCCCAATGAGACGTCGCCCGCCACCTCCACCGGGACGTGGTCGACCAAGAGGTGGACCACCACCACGCCGCGGCCCCGGCGGACCAAGGCCACCCGGTCAGCGACCGCCTCCTGGCCGACGACCCGGCCCACCTGGACGCAGACCTCCGGCTGCAGGCCGCCGTCCCGCGCCGCCTCGCCCAAGACGCCAGCCAGCCTAATCCGCACCCTGATCACATTCGGGAATCGTCTATCCTGACGGTATGACGAACCGCGAGCCATCGATTCCGGGCGTCGCATTGCTGCGACGACTATGCATTGTTGTTCCTATATTCTCCATAGTCATTGGCTTTGGGGCATTTGGATACAAGCTGCTAGAGGATGAAATCTCGTGGGTCGATGCCATCTACCAGTCGGTGGTCACCATTAGCACCGTCGGCTTTGGCGAGGTTCATCCGCTGGGAGATGACTCCCGAATCTTCACGATAGTGCTCATTCTGCTGGGAGTTTCGGCGTTTACATATACGTTCAGCACACTTGGTGAATACATTGTGGCTAGTGAGTTCAGGGGACTTGTAAGGGCGAGAAGAATGCAGAAAAAAAATCGCAGGACTCAAAAATTACTACATCGTCTGCGGCTTTGGGCGCGCAGGGCAGCGAGTAGCTGCAGAGCTGCGAGACTCCAGCCGATCTATCGTGATCGTTGAAGCTGACGCAACCATCACCGAAGAGGCTATCGACGATGGATGGTTGGTCGTGACTGGCGATGGCGGTGACGACGCAGCGTTGGTTCGAGCCAACATCGCATCGGCAAGTCGATTAGTAGCCGCAACTGGCTCTGATGCGACGAATCTCATGATTTCGCTATCGGCGCGCTCGCTCAACTCGGACATATTCATCGTTGCGAGGGCTGACGATGAGGTGAACGAGCACAAACTGCTCACAGCAGGAGCGAACGCGTTGTAGCCATCTACCGCTCGTCTGGCCGACGCATGGCCCAGCTCGCGATGCGGCTTCACGCGGTTGAGTTCACCGATATTGTGATGGGTGATCAGGAGATCGAACTGTCCATCGAAGACATCACCGTTCGCGCCCGATCACCATTGGATGGAGCGACCATCGAAAGTTGCACAACGCCAGAGGGCGGCAACTACATGATCATCGCTGTGCGCCGTCAGGATGGTGCGTTGGAAACGATGCCTCCGCCGTCTGCTCCCATCGCAGTGGGCGATGTGTTGGTGGCGCTGGGAACTCGTGATCAACTTCAGGCGTTGGAATCGATGACGCTGACTCCCACTGGATAAGGCAAATAAACACCTAGGGGTAGAGCATTCTCCGGTGCGGGTATAAAGTTTCGCTGAGCAATTATTATGCGCGATCTTGAGCGTCGCCCACTGCAGTACGAACAGCACCTCCAGGAGAGCCCCAATGAGAGCAGGTTTCGGCCAGTTCAGCACAGCCACCACCGAATACCTTGAGTTTGCTGCCCAGTTCGGTGCTACGGACATCCTCCTGAACACCCCTGATCTGCCTGGCGAAGGCGGCCGGTGGGAGTTGCGTGATCTCGTGAAATTGCGATTGTCCGTTGAGACGTGGGGCATGAAGCTCTCGGCACTCGAGAACGTCCCAACCAGCTTCTACGAAGACATCATGCTCAACGGTCCAAATCGTGATCAGCAGATCGAGAACATGATCTACACGATCCGAAACATCGCTCGCGCCGGCATCCCAATATTTGGCTACAACTGGATGCCGTCTCACGTATGGCGCACGCCGCCTGAAGTAATCCGTGGCGGCGCTATTGCAACCGCATTCGATTACGAGTGGTCGAAGAAGATGCCGCTCACGCATGGTCGAGAGTACTCAGAAGAGGAGATGTGGGACAACCTGGAATATTGGATCAAGATCATCACGCCGATCGCAGAGGAAGAGAACATCAGGCTGGGCATTCATCCCTGTGACCCGCCCGTTGAGAAGCTCGGTGGCATTCCGCAGTTGTTCCGCTCATTCGACTCTTACAAGCGCCTCACTGAGATAGTTGAATCGCCCTCCAACGCAATTGAGTTCTGCCAGGGCACGTTCTCAGAGATGGCCGACTCCGCAGACGGCGGTATCTACCGGACTATCGAGTACTTCGTAGAACGCAAGTTGATTCTTTACGTCCACTTCCGCAACGTGAGCGGCACGGTGCCGAAGTTCAAGGAAGAGTTCGTGAACACCGGTTACGTGGACATGTACAAGGCGATACAGATCTACAACAAGCACGACTTCGACGGCTTCTTCATCGACGATCACGTCCCGCACACCCACCAGGACACGCCCTGGGGTCATCGGGGCAGGGCGTTCGCGAACGGGTATATCCAGGCCATGATCGAAGCCGTACAGAAAGGCGGGTAGGGCAGTGCGCGCAGGATTTGGACTAGTCAGAACGGCAACGCCGGAGTATCTGAGATTCGCCGCTCAGTTCGGCGCGACGGACATCAGTATCAATCTCAATCGAGCCGATCTTTCGTCCGCAGGCGGAAGGTGGGAGCTTCAAGAACTCGTCAAATTACGGC